>NZ_JANZZD010000001.1:273254-274150 GCF_026419595.1 Tepidiforma sp.
GCATATCGCCGATGTGCAGGAGGCAGAAGACGTGGCCGACGCGGAGGGAGGTGATAAGGTGCTCCATCTGCTCGGTGACCTGGTCGGGGTTGCCGGCGACGAGGAAGCCTTCGTCGACGCACTGGCGGTAGGACTTGCCGACGGCGCCGCCGGAGGAGACGCCGGCGACCTGGGCCTTGAGGCCGGCGCGGATGGTGGCTTCGGTGCGGTAGCCGGGGGCATCGGCGAAGCCGGGGTAGATGTGGAGGCAGCGCTCGAAGAAGTACTTCGCATGCTGGAAGTAGCTTTCCTCGGCCTCGGCGTCGGTTTCGGCGACGATGATCTGCTGGGCGAACGAGGCCTGGTAGGGGTTGAAGGGGAGGCCGAGCTGGGCGACGCGGTCGTGGAAGCCGTTCATGAGCTGAGCGGCGCGCTTGAAGCCGGAGAAGCTGAGGTAGGAGTAGTTGTAGCCGCGCTCGGCGCAGAAGTCCCAGGTTTCGATGGAGCCGCCGCCGGGGATCCAGATGGGCGGGTGGGGTTTCTGGATGGGGCGCGGCCAGATGTTCACGTAGCGGAGCTTGTTGAACTTGCCGTTCCAGGGGAAGACGTCGGGGTCCGTCCAGGCGCGGATGATGAGGTCGTGGTTCTCCTGGTAGCGCTCGCGGAGGGTGGCCGGGTTCGCGCCGAAGGCGTAGTTCGTATCCATCGAGGTGCCGACAGGGAAGCCGGCGATCAGGCGGCCGCCGGAGATGACGTCGAGCATCGCCATCTCCTCGGCGACGCGGGTGGGCGGGTTGTAGAGGGCGATGGACATGCCGAGGAGGACGATGGAGACATCGCGGGTGCGGCGGGCCAGGGTCGCGGCCATGAGGGCGGGCGAGGGCATCAGGCCGTAGGCGTTCGCGTGGTGCTCGTTC
>NZ_JANZZD010000020.1:0-49712 GCF_026419595.1 Tepidiforma sp.
CCCGCCTCCGCCGCCGCCGCGGAGCGGCGGCATCCCGCGGCGAGGCCGCCGAAGGCGGCCAGCCATCCCCCGCCGCGGCACCCCGCTTCCACTACACTCCCCGCGTGACCCGCGAATCCCCCGCCCGCCGCACGCCGGTCCTCGAAGGCGAAGGCCTCGTCCTCCGGCCGTGGGACGCGGAGCTCGTGGCCGCGATGGCCCGCTGGGGCGAGTACGGCTTCCCCTACCACGCCTTCGACCTCGGCTACCTCCGCGACCCCGCGCGCGCGGCCGCCGAGCTCCGCGAGCGGACCGCCCCCGGGCGCCACCGCCACTACGTCGCGGTCGAAGCCGGCCAGCCGGTCGGCCGCTGCTCCGTCAACCTCGAAGACGACGCGGGCCTCTACCTCTGGGCCGTCCACGTCCCGCCCGAACACCAGGGCCGCGGCGTCGCCCGCCGCATGCTCGCCGTCCTGATGCGCGCCCTCGAGGCCGAGTTCCCCGGCCGCGACTTCGTCCTCACCTCGAACACCTTCGCCGTGCGCGCCCACCGCGCCTACCTGGCGCTCGGCTTCCGCATCACCGAAACCCGCTGGCAGGTCGACCGCGAAATCGCCGAGCGCCTCTGGCGCGTCACCGATGCCGAACGCGCGCCGCTCGCCCGCCACATCCGCTTCCACGACGGCCGCTGGCAGGTCCGCGCCTACGTCTTCCGCCGGGTCCCCGGTGCGCCGATGGACCTCGCCGTCGCTCAGCCCGGCGGCGAAAGCGGGCAGCGGCCGCAGGCGCCCTTCGCGCAGTAGTCCGCCTGGAGCAGGAGCCCGCCCTGCAGCAGCCCCGCCGAGGCGAACAGCGCCGCGTCCTTCCCGCCGAGCCATCGTTCGAGCGGCCGCAGCTTCCCGTACGTCCCCGGCGATGGCAGGGCCGCCCACGCGGCCTCCGCCTCCGCTTCGCTCCACGCGCCGGTCGCCAGCGCCGCGGGGATGACGGCGTTCACGAACACCTCGATCGCCGCGCCTCGCCCGATCCCTGCTCCAGCCGCCGCCCGCCACCCGGCCCCTGCCGCGAGCGCGGCCGGCCAGCCCGGGCTGGAGCCCGGCGGCCACCAGCGGTCGATGAGCTGCGCGAGGCCCTCCAGCCGCTTCGCCGGGGCAGCCGCCGGCCGCCACCGCCCCGCAGCAGCGCTGGCCGCCCCGGTCGGCAGGAGGCGCCGCAGCTTGCCCGCCAGCGCCAGCCGCCGCGCCTCACCGGTCAGTCCATCGGCCTCCTCCAGCAGCGCGGCGAGCCGGAGCTTCGCCGCCGCAGCGTCCGCTGCCGCCCGGTGCGCCGGCCCGAGCAGCGCCGCGGCCGCCAGCGCCAGCAGGACGTCGCCCGGCGCGCGCCCGGCCGCGAAGAGCGCCGCCCGGTTCGCCTTCATCCGCAGCCGCCGCTGGCCCATCCCGCGGAGCCGCCCCGCGACATCGACCCCCGCAGCGCGCGCGAAGGCGCAGGGCGGCACGAACCCCGCGCCCGGCTCCGGCGGCGGCCCGAGCACGAGGAGGGGCACCCGCCGCCCGCTGGCGTGCGGCGTCGCAGCGAGCGGCAGGTCGTTCGCCGCGACGACGTGGAGCGCGACGCCCGCGTAGGCCGGGTCCCGGTCGTGCCCGTGCGCGAACCAGCCCGAATGCCGCAGGTGGACCTCCACGTCGCCCCGCACGAGGTCGCCCTCGAGGTCGAGCATCGCGTCCCGGAAATCCGGGCCGGTCCCATCGCCCGGCACCCCCGGGAAGATGACGCGCAGCGCGCGCCCGTCCGCCAGCCGCAGGGTGCCCGCCGGCGCTGCCGCCCACGCCGCCGCCAGCGCTGCCTCATCTGTGAACCCGGGTGCCGCCCTGCCGCCGCGGCGCGCCCGGGCACCTGCCGCCGGCCCGTCGCTCACGGCCCATCCCCGGCGTCGTACGGCGCCCGCTCCTCGGCCAGCAGCCGCAGCAGCCGGGCGCTCGCCCCCCGCGGCCGGTGGAGCCCCGTTTCCCACTCCGAAATCGTCTGCTGCCGGACGCCGAGCCGCCGCGCCATCGCCGCCTGCGACAGCCCGAGCCGCCGCCGGAGCGCCAGCACCTCCTCGGCTGTCCAGCCCTCGCGCGAACCGTACCCCGCGCGCTCGTCCACGTGCGGGATGGTACACGGTTCCGTGTAACCCCGGAAGGGGGGCGCGGGATGCCGCGGGCTGTTCGCCCGCGGCGCGGGATGGCTCGCCGCCTGCCGGCGGCATTGCCGCGGGATGCCGGCGCTGCGCGCCGGCGTTGGAGGTTGGAGGTTGGAGGTTGGAGGTTGGAGGTTGGAGGTTGGAGGTTGATACTCCCTCCCCGTTCCCCGCTCGCGACTCCCAACTCCCAACTCCCAACTCCGTAGTCGCGGGCCTCCGTGCCCGCGGAGGGCCGGCGAGGCCCACCCGGCCGTTCGCATCCACCCTCCCCCCGCCTCCCGCCTCCCGGTTCCCGGGACATCCGTTGGGCGCATGGCGCCCCGCGGGGACGGAGCCCCGCGACTACGGTCGGAGGTCATCCGCTCCCCGCCTCCCGCTTCCCGCCTCCCGCCTCCCGGCTCCCGGCCTCCACCGCCGCCGCGGAGCGGCGGCATCCCGCGGCGCCGCCGGCGAAGCCGGCCAGCCATCCCCCGCGGCGCCAGCCGCGCCACCTCCCCGCTTCCCGCTGCCCGCCTGCCTCCCTACACTCCACCCGATGGCCGGCCCCGCACCCGTCCCCAGCCTCAGGTTCGAGCGCGAAGCCTGGGAGGCCGGCGCCGAGTGGGTCGCCGGCGTCGATGAGGTCGGCGTCGGGCCGCTCGCCGGCCCCGTCGCGGCCGCCGTCGTCGCCCTCCCCCGCGGCCGCCGCTTCCGCTGGTACGCCGAGGTTCGCGATTCCAAGGTCCTCACCGAAGCCGCCCGCGACCGTCTCGCCGCTGCCATCCGCGAATCGGTCCCGTGGGCCATCGGCTGGGCGACCGTCGAGGAGATCGACCGCATCGGCATCCTCCCCGCCCGCCGCCTCTGCATGCTCCGCGCCTTCGAACAGCTCGCCGTCCGCCCCGGCGCCGTCATCAGCGACGCGCTCGACCTCCCCCTGCCGAACGTCCGCCCGGTCATCGATGGCGATGCCCTCTCCGTGGCCGTCGCGGCGGCCTCGATCGTCGCCAAGGTCGCCCGCGATGCCGTGATGGTCGACCTCTGCGCGCGCTACCCCGGCTACGGCTTCTGCCGCAACAAGGGCTACCCGACGGCCGAGCACCGCCAGCGGCTCGCCGAGCGCGGCCCGAGCCCCGTCCATCGGAAGAGCTACGCCCCCGTCGCGCAGGCCGTCCTGCCGTGGTGACCGAGCGCCGCCGCCTCGGCGACTTCGGCGAGCGGGTCGCTGCCCATCGTCTCGAAGCCGCCGGCATGGCCATCCTCGGCCGCAACCTCCGCATCGGCGGCGGCGAAATCGACCTCCTCGCCCGCGACGGCGGCACCCTCGTTTTCGTCGAAGTCCGCACCCGCCGCGGCGCGCCCGGCCTCGCCGCCGAATCCGTCGATGCCGCCAAGGTGGCGAAGCTCCTCGCCGCAGCCCGCGCCTACTGCGAGCGGGAAGGGCTCGACCCCGAGGCCACCCGGCTCGACGTCGTCGCCGTCGACCTCGATGCCGCCGGCCGCGCCCGCGCTGTCCGCCACTTCCGCGGCATCGAAGCGCCGGGCCTTTGACCCGTTCACGAACCGGCGCGTATGTTCCCACCCGCGACATCCCCCGCGGAGCCCCTCCCGATGGCCATCACGCCCGCCGACGACTTCCTCATCCACCAGACGCCCTACACCTTCGACCGCGTCGCCACCAGCGACCGCAACTTCTACGACCGCTACTTCTTCAACGGCTACAGCCCGGACGGCGCCCTCTACTTCGGCGTCGCGATGGGCCAGTACCCGAACCTCGGCATCACCGACGCCGCCTTCAGCATCGTCGTCGACGGCCGCCAGCGCGTCGTCCGCGCCTCGAAGCGGCTCGGCCCGGACCGCATGGCCAGCGCCGTCGGCCCCATCGCCGTCGAGGTCGTCCGGCCCCTCCACGAACTCCGCGTCCGCGTCGAACCCAACGCCTACGGCATCGAAGCCGACCTCCGCTTCATCGCCCGCTCGCTCCCGGTCGAAGAGCCGCACTTCTTCCGCATGGCCGGCAACGTACCCGTCATGGACTACACGCGGATGACCCAGCACGGCGGCTGGTCCGGCACCATCCGCGTCGACGGCCGCGAATTCACCCTCGACGCCGCCAGCTGGTGGGGCTCGCGCGACCACTCGTGGGGCATCCGCACCGTCGGCGGCCGCGACCCCCGCGGCGCGCCGCCCCAGCAGGCGCCGCAATTCTTCTGGAACTGGGCCCCGCTCAACTTCCCCGACCTCTGCACCCTCTACACCGTCTCCGAGAACGCCGACGGCACCCGCTGGCACCAGTCCGGCGTCATCCTCACCCCCTACCCCGATGCCACGATGACCGAGGCCGCCGTCGACTACCGGCTGACGTTCAAGTCCGGCACCCGCTGGCTCGAATCCGCCGTCATCACCCTCACGCCCGGGCACGGCGAACCCCTCGAAATCACCTTCGAACCGCTCTACGCCTTCCTCATGAAAGGCCTCGGCTACGGCGAACCGAAGTGGGGCCACGGCATGTGGGTCGGCGAAGACGTCGTCGACGGCACCGAATACGTCCTCAGCGAGGAGCAGCCCCTTCAGAACCTCCACGTCCAGCAGGTCTCCCGCGTCCGCGCCGGCAGCCGCGAAGGGCTCGGCGTCTTCGAAATCATCGTCTTCGGTCCGCACGCGCCGACCGGCTTCAAGGAGATGCTCGACCCGGCGCCCTGAGCCCCCGGGCCGTGGACACCGCACCCGCCGCTTTCGACAATAGAGCCATGCCGATCTACGAATTCCGCTGCGCCGACTGCAAGAAGGTGACCAACTACTTCACCCGGAAGATCGACACCGAGGTGCGGCCCCCCTGCGAACACTGCGGCAGCGCCAACACCTCCCGCATGATGTCGAAGTTCGGCCGCACCTACACCCGGCAGGACATCCTCGAGAAGTACGGCGACCCCTCGAGCGGCCGCGGCGGCCCGGAGGACTACCGCGACCCGCGCCAGATCGGCACGTGGGTCGAAAAGAAATTCGAAGAGTACGGCATGGACCTCCCCGAAGAGGCCCGCACCATGATCGACGCCGCCCGCGAGGGCGAATTCCCCGAGCCCGTCAAAGACCTGTGAGCGACACCGGCCCGCTCGAGCGCATCGTCCCCGAAATCCTCGAGCGGTTCGCCGCGAAGAACGCCGCCCGCGAACAGGCCCTCGCCGCCAGCCGCGTCATCATCCGCACGAGCGCCAACGCCATCCGCGCCGTCCACCGCGGCGAATTCGAGGCCGCCCGCCGGCTCATCGCCGAGGCGCGCGCCACCCACGAGGCCGCCGTCCGCGCCCTCGAGGGCCACGCCGACATCTACCACGCCGGCTTCCTCCACGATGCCCAGAAGGAGTACGCCGAGGCCGTCACGACCTTCGAACTCTGCTCCGGCGGCGCCATCCCCGGCCCGGCCGAGCTCGGCGTCGAAGACGCCGCCTACCTCAACGGCATCGGCGAAGCCGTCGGCGAACTCCGCCGCGTCATCCTCGACCGCCTGCGCGCCGGCTCCTTCGAGGGCTGCGAAGCCCTCCTCGCCGCCATGGACGACATCTACGGCGTCCTCGTCACCATCGACTACCCGGACGCCATGACCGGCGGCCTCCGCCGCACCACCGACCAGGTCCGCGGCATCCTCGAAAAGACCCGCGGCGACCTCACCCTCGCCATCCTCACCCGCCGCGCCGCGGGGTGAGCCCCGGCCTCACGCCGGCACGACCCGCCGGATGACCGCCTCCGTGAACGCCATCGTTCCCAGCGTCCCGCCGAGGTCACGCGTCTTCTCGCCCTCCGCGATCGTGTCGTGCACCGCATCCACCAGCTGCCGGCCGAGCGCGCCGTACCCGCAGAACTGCAGCAGGTAGCCGAACGCCTCGATCGCGCCGGAAGGGTTCGCGATGCCCTGCCCGGCGATGTCGGGCGCTGTCCCGCCGGCCGGGTCGAACACCCCGATGACCGGCTGGTGGCTCTTCGAAAACGCGTACGAGGCGCTCGCCCCGAGCCCGATGGAGCCGATCAGCCCGTACACCATGTCGCTCAGGAAGTCGCCGTACTCGTTCGGGCAGACGATGACGTCGTACCGCTCCGGGTTGATGATGAGCTTCGCGAGGAGCGCATCGAACAGCTCCCGCGTGTGGCGCACGTTCCGGTACTCGGTCGCCACCTCGGCCACCACCTCCTCGAACAGCCCGTCCGTCGCCCGCTGAATCGTGTACTTGCTCGTCGAGGTGACCGCCTGCCGGTGCTGGTCGGCCAGGCGGAAGGCGAAGTGGGCCGCGTGCTCCACCGGCGTCCGCTCCATCACGCGCACGCTCACCGCCGAGTAGTAGCCGATCCGCATGCCCGCGTCTTCGTACGTGCCGCCGGTGGCGATGCGCACCACGTGGAGGTCCACCTTGCCGGTGTAGTTGCGGCTCACGCCGGGGTAGCTGCGGCACGGCCGGTGGATGACGGCCAGCCCCAGCCGGTCGCGCAGCACCTGGTTCGGGCTCACCGTCTCGGTCACCGTGGGGTACTTCATCGCAGCGCCGAGCGCGCGGGTCGCCTCGATGCCCTCCTCCAGCGCAGCCGGCGAGGCCTCCCGCCGCTCGAGCGACCAGTCGACCGGCCGGAAGACGACCGGCGAGCCGAGCGCCTCGTTCACCGCGTGGATCGCCTGGCGCAGCTCCGCTGCGATGCCGTCGCCGTTCAGTTCAGCCACTTCGCGCATGTCTGAGAACCCTCCCCGGGCCAGTCTCCCCAGAGTGTGCACCCGAAACGGTCTACGGTGGACGAACGAAATTCCCCGTAACGTTCCCCGTTGGTAGGATTCGGCCGGCTTCCGTGCACCGGCGCGCACGTGTCGCGCCGCACAGCCGGACCACACTCTACCGGGGGACGACATGAACAACTTGCTCGTGGCGCTCGGGGCAGGCGTCATCGCCCTGCTCTTCGCAGCGTGGATGGCCCGCCGCGTCCTCGCCGAAGACGAAGGCACCGAGACGATGAAGCAAATCGCCCGGGCCATCCAGGAAGGCGCCGCCGCCTTCCTCCGGCGCGAATACACCTTCCTCGCCGTCTTCGTCGTCATCGTCGCCGTCGCGCTCGCCGTCTTCGTCGACTACGACGTGCTCGACCGCTTCGGCCCGCAGCACGGCGAACTGACCGACTTCCCGCGGACGGCCGCCGCCTACGTGCTCGGCGCGATCAGCTCGGCGCTCACCGGCTACATCGGCATGTACATCGCCGTGCGCGCCAACGTCCGCACCGCCGCGAAGGCGCGCGTGGGCCTCAACCCCGGCCTCCGGGTCGCCTTCAGCTCCGGCGCCGTCATGGGCATCACCGTCACGGGCATCAGCGTCATCGGCCTCGCCCTCGTCTACCTCATCACGCAGGACGTCCAGCCGCTGACCGGCTACGCCTTCGGCGCCTCCTCCATCGCCCTCTTCGCCCGCGTCGGCGGCGGCATCTACACCAAGGCCGCCGACGTCGGCGCCGACCTCGTCGGCAAGGTCGAAGCCGGCATCCCCGAGGACGACCCGCGCAACCCGGCCACCATCGCCGACAACGTGGGCGATAACGTCGGCGACGTCGCCGGCATGGGCGCCGACCTGTTCGAGTCCTACACCGGCTCCATCGTCGCCGCCATGGCGCTCACCACCGCCGCCGTCGTCGGCGCCGACAAGGGCGTCTTCGATTCTGCCGACGTGAACGCCTGGGACGCCAAGGCGTTCGCCCTCCCGCTGCTCATCATGGGCATCGGCATCATCTCCGCCATCATCGGCACCTTCCTCGTCCGCACGAGCGAGAACGCAACCATGGGCCGCCTGCTCTGGGCGCTCCGCACCGGCATCTTCTCGGCCAGCGGCCTCGTGCTCGCCGGCACGGCCGTCCTCCTCGTCGCGATGGACCTGCCGTTCGAACTCTTCTGGGCCGTCCTCATCGGCCTGGTCGCCGGCCAGGTCATCGGCACCGCGACCGAGTACTACACGGCCTACGAATTCCGGCCCACGCAGAACCTCGCGAAGACCGCCGAGACCGGCCCCGCGACCGTCATCATCGGCGGTCTCGGCCTCGGCATGCTCTCCACGGCCGTCCCCCTCATCGCCATCGTCATCGCCATCTGGAGCACCTACCAGATCGCCGGCCTCTACGGCATCGCCCTCGCCGCCGTCGGCATGCTCTCGCCGCTCGGCATCACCCTCGCGACCGACGCCTACGGCCCCGTCGCCGACAACGCCGGCGGCATCGCCGAGCAGGCCCACCTCGACCCCTCCGTCCGCGAGCGCACCGACGCCCTCGACAGCCTCGGCAACACCACCGCGGCGACCGGCAAGGGCTTCGCCATCGGCTCCGCCGTCCTCACCTCGCTCGCCCTCATGGTCACCTACTCGCAGGTCGTCGGCATCAACGACATCGACATCCTCGACGTCGATACGATGCTCGGCCTGCTCATCGGCGGCCTGATGCCGTTCGTCTTCGCCGCCCTCGCGATGGGCGCCGTCGGCCGGGCCGCCATGGCGATGGTGAACGAAGTGCGCCGCCAGTTCCGCGAAATCCCGGGCATCATGGAAGGCACCGGCAAGCCCGATTACGCCCGCGCCGTCGCCATCTCCACCGACGGCGCCATCAAGGAGATGATCCTCCCCGGCCTGCTCGCCGTCGTCGTGCCGATCCTCATCGGCGCGATCATCGGCGCCGAGGCGCTCGGCGGCCTCCTCATCGGCTCGATCGCCTCCGGCGCCGTCCTCGCCCTCATGATGGCGAACGCCGGCGGCGCCTGGGACAACGCGAAGAAGTACATCGAAGCCGGCCACCTCGGCGGCAAGGGCTCCGAACCCCACAAGGCGGCTGTCGTCGGCGACACCGTCGGCGACCCCTTCAAGGACACCGCCGGCCCGGCCCTCAACATCCTCCTCAAGCTCATGTCGATCGTCGCGGTCGTCTTCGGCCCGCTGTTCGTCGGCTGAGCGTTTCCGCGGTCCGGCCGCAGGGCATGAACGGCCGCCGGTTGAGCACCGGCGGCCGTTTTCTCTATCCTGCGGCCTCCGGGCAACCCGCCCGGGGAGTCCACCGCGCATGCTGCTGGCCCAGGCCCTCGTCCCCATCGCCGTCGTCGTCGCCCTCGCCGCTGCCTTCGTGAGCCGCGCCGCCGCGCGCGATGCCGCCGCTCCCGCTCCGCCGCCGCGGGGCGGCAGCCTCGTCGAGCTCGCCCTCCTGCTGCTGCCCGCCGGCCTGCTCGGGACGGCCGCGCTCGCCGTCTTCACCGGCGGCTACGCGGGCTCGCTCGAGCGCGCCGCGTGGGCCGGGGGCAGCTTCCTCGCCGGCTTTACCGCCGCGGCTGTCGCCGCGCTGCTCGCGCTCGCGCTCGACGCCGATGAGGGCCGCCCTGCCGCGGCCGGACCCCTCACCGGCGCCGCGCTGGCCTTCGGCGCCGCTGCCGGGGTGTTCGCCCTCGCTGCCGGCCCCGCCGGCGAAGGCCCGTGGGCCGCAGCGTCGCTCGCCGTCCCGGCGGCCGCCGGCGCCGGGCTCGCGGCGCTCGTCGCCGTCCTCGCCGGCCCCCGGGAGCCGGGCCGGCCGGCCGGGGCCGCCTGGGCGGCTGCCGCTCTGCCCGCCGCCGCCCTCGCCGGGCTCCTCGCCGGCGGCGAAGCCGCTGCCCTCGCCCGCGATGCCGCCTGGGCCGCGTTCCCGCTCGCCGTGCTCGCCTGCGCGCTCGCCGGCGCGGCGGTCGGCGTCATCCCCGGCACCGTCATGGCGGCTGCCGGCCGCCGGGCTGCCGGCCTTGCCGCTGCGTGGGTCGCGGCCGCCGTCACCGCGCTCGCGGCCGCCGGCGCGGCCGTCGTCCTCCTCCCCGGCGGCGAAGGGTGGGCTGCCGGCGCGGCCGCTGCCGGCGCGCTCGCGGGGCTCGCGCTCGCCCACCCGGGCGTCCTCCCGCGCACGGCGTCCGCCGGCGTGCTGCTCGCGTGGGCCTTCGCCGCCGCGGTGGCGCTCGCCGCGTGGCTCCTCGGCCGCGAACTGACCGCCGAAGGCTTCGGACCGGCTGCCGCCGGCGGCTACGGCCTCGCCCTCGCCGCGGCTGCGGCCCTCGGACCCGCCATCGCCCGCGCCTCGCTCGTCCCGCTCGTCCCCGCCGCTGCGGCCGCGCCCGGGCCGGGGGAGGTCAGCATCACCCTCTGGGCCCGCCCCGGGGAGGGCGCCGGCCTCGCCCTCGAAGCCCGTCCCGCCGCACCGCCTGCCGCCCCTCCCGCTGCCGCTGCCGCGTTCGGCGCGGCGATCCTCGCCGGGCTCGCGCTCGCGCTCGCCTTCGGCGCGCACGGCCGCCACGAACTCCTCCGCACCGCCGCATCCGATCCGGTCGCCTACGCCGAAGCCGTCCAGGCGCTCGGGCTCATCCCGCCCGGCGCGCCGGACCGCTACGCCCTCGCCAACGAGGTGCGCGCCCACCGCGAGACGCTCGACGACCTCCGCGCGGCCATCGGCGACGACGCCGACTTCGGCCCCGCCGACATCCGCCTCCTCCTCGGCGCCGATGCCGCGTCCCGCGACGCGTTCGTCGCCTCGCGGCTCGCCGCCGGCGACCTCATCGAAGGCGAGGCTGCCGCCATCCGGGCCGCGCGCTGGCCGCTCCCGTCGCTGCGCCCGCTTCCCGCGGCCAGCGCCGGCGGTGCGCTCGGCCTCCTGCTCGGCTTCGCCGCCCTCGCGGTCTCCGGCACCGTCCTCGAGCGCCGCCCCCGGCCGTGGCTCGCCTTCGCGGCCGCCCTCGCCGCGCCGGCCGTCCTCCTCGCCGCCGCGCCGGCGCTCCGCTTCTTCGGCCCCGGCCCGGCCGATGCCTACGCGCTGCTCGCAGCCTTCGCCCTCGCCGCCGGGCCCGGCGCGGGGCTGCTGGCCGGCCGTGCGAACGACCCCCGCGCGGCCGCGCTCGGCCCGGCCTTCGCCGCGCTCGCGCTCGCCCTCGCCGCCGGCGCCCTCGCCTCGACGTAGCCCGCTGCCGGGTGCATCCTGCCGTCATGGACGAGCCCGCTCCCCCGAGTCCCTTCGAAGGCCGCCTCATCCGGCTCCGCGCCCGCGAGCCGCGCGACGCTGACCAGCTCCACCGCTGGTTCAACGACCCGGAGGTCACCCGCTACCTCAGCCTCCGCTACCCCGTCTCCCACCGGACGGAGGAGGAGTTCCTCGCCGCCCACTCCCGGCCGGCCTACGCGAACGCCAGCTTCGCCATCGAAGCCCTGCTCGACAGCCAGCTCATCGGCGGCGCCGATCTCCGCACGTCCAGCCCCGAGGACCGCTGCGCCGAACTCGGCATCGCCATCGGCGACCGCACCCGCTGGCACGGCGGCTACGGCACCGACGCCGTCGCGACCCTCTGCCGCTTCGGCTTCGAGATGATGAACCTCCACCGCATCGAACTCTGGGTCTTCGCGGAGAACGAGCGCGCCATCCGCCTCTACGAGCGGCTCGGCTTCCAGCGCGAAGGCACCCGGCGGCAGGCGGTGTGGAAATACGGCCGCTGGCACGACCTCCACCTCATGGCGCTCCTCGAAGGCGAGCTGCGCGAACCTCCCGCCGGGGCGTAGGGCGCTTCCCGGACCACCCGGTAAATTTGTGACGAAAAGCGCAAAGACCTATTGACAGCCCCCGGCGCATTGGGTAGCTTGCGCCGAGTGAACGGCGTTCGTCGTCGTTCGCATGCGCGTTCGGTTCAGTGCACCACCTGCCTAGTGCGCCACAGCGGCGCAGCGGGGGACCCATCACCCCGGGGCGAACGCGGCCACCCGGCCGCCAGGGCGCCTTCCGCCCGAGCCCGTCAGCTAACCCCGTCGGCAGTCTGGAAGGCCTGGCGAGCAGGTAGCTCGTTTCGAGGTCTTTTTTTCTGTCCTCGAAGGTCACCATAACGGCTCTTTATCGAAAGGAAGAGGAGGGAATCGTCATGCCAGCTCTGCAGGAAGCACCGCCGAAGTCCTGCCCCAAGTGCCGCGGCTCCATCATCGTCGAGCGCGACTGGCACGGCACCTACGGCAGCTGCATCATGTGCGGCTACGTCCACGAAGTGCTCACCAGCCCGCCCGTCGACCTCGCCGCCGAGGAAGCGGCCCTGCCCCAGCGCCAGCGCCGCCGCCAGCCCTCGCACGGCAAGCTCCGGCTCTGATCCGCGGCCGAACCAGCGCCCTGGAACCGGGACCCCCGCAACCGCGGGGGTCCCGCCTTTTCGTCAGCACCGCCGCGCCCTAGAATTCGCGCTCCGGAGGTAGCAGAGCACACCCATGCCGTACATTCGCCTGTCCATCATGAAGCCCCGCCGCGGCGAAGAAGCCCGCTGCGAAGAACTCCTGCGCAAACTCGATGCCGCCGCTGCCGCCCACGCCGGCTGCCAGGTCCACTACCTGATGCGTCCCCACGACGACAGCGGCGAAATCGCCCGCCTCGCCATCTACGATTCCGAAGAATCCGCCGAGCGCACCGCCAACGACACCCACATCATGGCCCTCCGCTCCGAAATCCATCTGCTCGTCGAGCCCGGCCACACCGAGCGCGCCTTCTTCACCATCTGATGCGGGCCGCGGCCCCCGCAGCGGGGCCGCGGGATTCCCCCGATCTCGCCGCGCGGCGCCCCTCACCACCGGGAGTTCGCCGCCGAGGATCAGGGTTTTCGCCAATACGCCCCCGCGAGGCAGCCCCTAGACTCCTCCCTGTCGCCGGGTTCCCCACACGGGCAACCCCAACGGCACGGCACCTCCCCGCCGCCGCCGGAGACTACCTGAGGAGTTCGACCTGTGAACCAACTGCGCCCCCAGCCACGGACCTTCCCGGCCCGCCCGACGAACGGCCCGGCCCGCGCCGCAGCTCCCATCCGCATCCTCCTCGTCGATGACCACGCCGTCATCCGCCAGGCCCTCCGGATGCTCCTCGAGGCGCAGCCCGAACTCGAAGTCGTCGCCGACGTCGAAAACGGCCGCGAAGCCGTCCAGGCGGTCGAGCGCCTCCAGCCCGACGTCGTCCTCATGGACGTCGTCATGCCCGGCCTCAACGGCCTCGAAGCCACCCGCCAAATCCGCCGCATCGCCCCCGCCACCCGCGTCGTCATGCTCAGCGGCTTCGTCGATGAAGACCAGCTGCTCGATGCCATCCGCTCCGGCGCCTCCGGCTACATCATCAAGAAGTCCGACGTTTCCGAACTCGTCCTCGCCATCCAGACGGTCCACCGCGGCAACAGCTACTTCTCCAGCGCCCTCTCCGAAGGCTTCGACCTCGCCGAAGTCCTCTACCAGGCGAAGCGCTCCGACCAGCGCAACGGCATGGATACCCTCACCAGCCGCGAGCGCGAAGTCCTCCAGCTCATCGCCGAGGGGTACACCAACCAGGGCATCGCCAACGAGCTCTACATTTCCGTCAAGACCGTCGAGGCCCACAAGGCCCACATCATGGCCAAGCTCCACGCCCGCAACCGCACCGACCTCATCCGCTACGCCATCCGCAAGGGCATCGTCCGCCTCGAAAGCGTCGAAGAGGCCCAGTCGATGCTCGACGACGCGGAGGCCGCCGCCGGCTGAGGCCCCGGCCGACTTCCGCGCACCACCTCCCCGCGAACGCACGAACGAAGGGGTCCGAAACGGGACCCCTTCGCTGTCTCACCGTACGCCGCGGCGGCTCAGCCCATCCCGGCCAGCCGCTTCCGCTTCTGCGCCACGTAGTCCACCAGGATGTACTCGCCCAGCTTGTCCGGCGTCGTGTAGAACACGCGCCCCTTGTTGATCCGGGCCACCTGGTTCACGAACTCCTTCAGGTAGTAGTTCCGGTCGAGCATGAACGTGTTGATGGTGATGCGCTTTTGCGTGCAGCGCTTCACCTCCTTCAGCGTCTCCCGGATGGTGATCGGGCTCGGCGGGTAGGCGAAGTACGAGCGCCCCCGCTCCAGGTGCGCCGTCGGCTCCCCGTCCGAGATCATGATGATCTGGCGCGTCCCTTGCGTATGCTTCGCCAGCAGCCGCTGGGCGATCATCAGCGCGTGGTGCATGTTCGTGCCCAGCACCGATTCGTCCCACCGGACGTACGGCAGCTCCTCCGTCTTCAGCTCCCGCGCGTAGGCGCTGAACCCGATGATGTAGAGGCTGTCGCGCTGGTACTGCGACGAAATCAGGTTGTTCAGCGCCATCGCCACCTTCTTCGCCGCCTGGAACGAACCGCGCAGCGCCATCGACCAGCTCAGGTCGAGCATGATCACCGTCGCCGTCTGCGTCAGCAGCTCCGTCCGCGCCACCTCGAAGTCGTCCGGCTTCAGCCGGATCGGCGTGCCCGGCCCCTCCCGGTACATCGAGTTCATCATCGTCTTCTGGATGTCGAGGTAGAACGGGTCGCCGAACTCGTACGGCTTCGTCGTATCCGTCCGTTCGCCGCCGGTGCCCGTTTCGCGCACCTCGTGCTTCCCGAAGGTGTCGGCCTTCAGCTGCTGGTAGATCTCCACCAGCGCCCGCTGGCCGATCTTCCGGGTGCCGCGCGGGGTCAGCTCCCACTGGTTCCCCTTCTTCCGGATGTAGCCGGCCTCTTCGAGGATTTCGAGGAACTGCTTCAGCTGCTCGAGCGCTTCGCGCGCCTCCGGGCCGAGCAGCTCCTCCAGCTTGTCCGCATCGATGTCCTCGATGTCCCCGCCGTACTGCGTCCGCTCGATCTGCCGCTCCAGCTCGTCGATCGACTGCATCTGGTCCATCAGCTGCATCGCCGACTGGAGGTCGAGCTCTTCGTCGCCGCGGAAGGGGTACTGGTTGCGCAGGTCCCGCATCGGGTAGAGGTATTCGAGGTTCTGCGCGAGCTCGTTCAGCGCCTGCTGCAGCTCCGGGTCGCCCACCTTGTCGGAGAGCAGGTCCTGCAGCTGCTGCCGCAGGTCGCCCGGGAGCGAATCGAGGAGCGACTGCATCTGCCCCATCTGGTGCTGCATCTGCCGGATGAGGTCGTCGAGCGACTGCGGCGGGTTGTCGCCGAAAAGGTCGCCGTACTTCTCCATGAACTGCTCGAAGTTCGGCTCCCGCCCGGCCATCCGGTCCTGCAGCATCTGGTTCAGGTCGCGGACCATGTCCTTCATCCGCTGCAGGTCCTCGGGCGACATGTTCGCGATCTGGTCGTAGAGGTCCTTGAAGAAGGTATCGAGCATCGCCTTCTTCAGGGATTCGAGCAGCTCGTTGAACTTCTGCTGCGCCTCCGGGTCCATGAACTCGTAGTTCTGGAGCTGGCGCACCTGCCCGGCCACGTCCTGCGGCAGGTTCTCGAGGAACTCCTTCTTCCGGTTCGCGATGTTCCGGAGCATCTCGGCGAACTCGCGCGGCGGCGTCGGCTGGCCGCCCTGCTGCCCTTCGGCGCCCTGCTGGCCGGCGTCGCTCTGCTCCCCGGCCTGCTGCTGGCCCGGCTGGCCCGGCTGCTGGTTCGCCTGCGCGCCCTGCTGCTGGCCGCCCTGCCGGCCCTGCGGCTGCTGCTGGCCCTGCTGGCCCGCTTCGCCCTGCTGCCGCTCGCCGGAGGCGCGCTCCGCCTCGTCCAGCCGCCGGTCCAGCGTGTTCCGCTCGAGGTCGAGGATCTCGTCCAGCTGCCGCTTCAGGTCATCGAAAATCGAGGAGAGGTTGAAGCGGTCGAGCTGCTGCCGCCGCTGCTGCCGGAGCTGCTGGAGCAGGTCGCGCAGCCCCTGCATCCGCTGGCCCATCGGGTTCCGCATGCCGCGCTGCATCAGGTTCCGCAGCGCGTGCTGCAGGTCGCCGAAATTCATCAGGTCGTCGGTGATGTTGTCCAGGATCTGGTCCGGGTCGAGCGCCGGCACCTCCTGCGTCCCATCCCACATCGAGTAGCGGTAGCGCATCGCCATCGGCCAAACCTCCCCGGGCGCGGGGGCCCGCGCCATGTGCGACGAGCGTAACGGAATCGCAGGAGGTTGTCAGTCGGGCCTCACCCGGCCCGGCGCGGCACCCCGAGCCGCTCCATCACCGCATCGAACACCGCCGCATCCTGCGCGCCGGACATCGCGAACCGGTCGCCGAAGACGAACGTCGGCACGCCCGAAACACCCGCCTCCCGCGTCCAGCCGATCGCCTCGAGCACCCGCTGCCGGTACGTGTGCGCCTCCAGCGCCTCGCGGAGCGCCGCCGGGTCCAGCCCGGCCCGCTCGCCGACCTGCAGCACGACCTCCGGCCGGCCGATGTCCTCCAGTTCGGTGAAATAGGCGCGGAACATCTCCCGCGCGTACTCCCGCGCCCGGCCCGCCTCGTGCGCGAACTCCGCGCCTTCGTGCGCCAGCACGGAATTCGAGGTCCACTCGCGCCCGCGCGTGAACCGGATGCCCGCCGCCTCGGCCCGCAGCTCCATGGCCGTCGGCGGGTCGCCCGGCCGCGTCATCGGGCGCCGCGGCTTCCCCTCCGGCGGCGTCGTCGGATCGAGCAGGTACGGCACGTGCCGGACTTCCACGTCGTACTCCCGCTCGACGCGCTCGATCTCGACGAGCCCGAGGTAGCACCACGGGCAGACGAAGTCGGAAATCATGAGGATCTGCATCGGCCCGGCGGGCGGCTCGGCGTCCATCGCGGGCACGATACGCCGCTCGACAAGCCCCGCGCAATCCGCTTCACTCCCCGCACCATCCTGCGCCCCGGAGGGCCGCCCGTGCCGTTCACCTGCCTTCGCCTCGATATCGCCGATGAGGTCGCCACCGTCACCCTCGACCGGCCCGAAAAGCTGAACGCCCTCAACCGGGCGCTCCAGCAGGAGATCCTCGACGTTTGCCACCAGCTGAAGCACGACGACGGCGTCCGCGCCGTCATCATCACCGGCGCCGGCCGCGGCTTCTGCTCCGGCGCCGACCTCTCGGGGCCGCTCCCGGAGCAGCCCGACCGCCTGCCCTGGCAGCAGCTCACCGACGAGGACAGCTGGGTCGGCCGCCAGGCGCGCGCCGTCGCGGCCATCGATAAGCCGACCATCGCCGCGGTCAACGGCATCGCCGCCGGCGCCGGCTTCTCGCTCGCGCTCGCCTGCGATATCCGCATCGGCAGTGAGCACGCGCGCTTCAAGTCCGTCTTCATCGAGCGGAACCTCTCGCCCGATTCGGGGATGAGCTACTTCCTGCCGCGCATCGTCGGCCAGGGGAACGCGCTCGACATCATCCTCACGAGCCGCGCCGTCGAGGCCGAGGAGGCGCTCCGCATCGGGCTCCTCCAGCGGCTCGTTCCGCACGAGCGGCTGCTCGAGGAGGCGCAGGCCATCGCCCGGCAGATCGCCGCCCACCCGCCGATCGCTGCCATCATGTCCCGCCGCGTCGTCCAGCGCTCCTGGGAGAACGGCCTCGATGCCCAGCTGCGCGAGGAGATCCACGCCATCGCCATCTGCCGGCGGGCAGTGAACGACGCCCGCGAGCAGCGGCAGGCGTTCCTCGAAAAGCGCCCGCCCCGCTTCACCGGCAGCTGAGCGCCGGGAAAAGACGCGGGGGCCGCGATGGCGCGGCCCCCGTCGTGCGCCTCGAGTTCGGCGCGGCGGGCTCAGTTCACCCGCCGCTCCTTGCCCGCCCAGTACCGCTCGCGGATGAGGAACTTCTGCAGCTTGCCCGTCGCCGTCCGCGGCAGGCTCTCCACGAAGTCCACGCCCGTCGGGCATTTGAAGTGGGCGAGGTGCTCCCGGCAGAAGGCGATGATCTCCTCCTCCGTGGCCGTCATGCCCGGCCGCAGCACGACGAGCGCGCGCGGCGTTTCGCCCCACTTCTCGCTCGGCACGCCGACCACCGCGCACTCCAGCACCGCCGGGTGCTTGTAGAGCGCATCCTCCACCTCGGCCGACGAGATGTTTTCGCCGCCGGAAATGATGACGTCCTTCTTCCGGTCGACGATGTTGATGTTGCCGAACTCGTCCCACGTGGCGAGGTCGCCCGTGTGGAAGTAGCCGTCGTAGATCGCCTTGTTCGTCTCCTCCGGCTGCTCCCAGTAGCCCTTGAGCACCACGTTCGCCCGCGCGCACACCTCGCCGATCGTCCGGTCGTCCTTCGGCACCGGGTTGCCGTTGTCGTCGAGCACCTGGATGTCGACGCCGATCGCCTCGACGCCGGCGCGGGCGCGGCGCTGGTAGTTCTGCCCGTCCGGGTTGTGGTAGTCCGGCGCGCTCACCGTCAGGATGGGTGAGGTCTCGGTCAGGCCGTAAATCTGGATGAACTCCCAGCCGAGCTCCTTCTCCAGCCGCTCGATGAACGCTGCCGGCGGCGGCGCGCCCGCGACCACGAACCGCGGCCGCGTCGTGATCGTGTACTTGTCCCGGTCCGGGAAGGTCAGGATCGTGTTCAGCACGGCCGGCGCCATGCAGGCGAACGTGATCTTCTCGTCCTGGATGAGCCGGAAGATGTCGGCCCCCACCACCGCCCGCAGCACGACGTGCGTCGCACCCATCGCGGTGATGGCGAAGGGGCCGCCCCAGCCGTTCGCGTGGAACATCGGCAGCGTCCACAGCTCCCGGTCTTCGTGCCGCACGCGCAGGTGGGCGATGAAGTTGTAGGCGTTGATGTAGACGTTCCGGTGCGTCAGCATGACGCCCTTCGGCCGCGCCGTCGTCCCCGAGGTGTAGTTGATCGAGGTGACGTCGTTCTCGTCCTGCTCCACCGGCGGCGTCGGCGTTTTCGGCTGCTGGCCGACCAGCCCGTCCCAGTCGACCCAGCCGGCCGGCGTCTGCTTCGGCGTCCGCGGGTCGGCGACGATGAAGTGCTCGACCGTCTTCAGGTTCGGCCGGATGTCATCGATCACGTGCGTGTAGTCGTAATCGACGAGCACCGCCTTCACGCCGGCGTGGTTGATGATGTACTCGTGGTCGGCCGCCACCAGCCGGTAGTTGAGCGGCACGAGGATGGCGCCGATCTGCGTCACCCCGTAGTAGCTCTCGAGGAAGTAGTGGCTGTTCGGGCTGAGGATGCAGACCCGGTCGCCCTTTCGGACCCCGAGCGAGAGGAGCGCGTGCCCGAGCTGGTTGCACCGCTCCTGGTAGTCGCGGTACGTCATCCGCAGGTCGCCGTCGACGATCGCTTCCTTGTTCGGGTAGAGCTTCGCCGCGCGGCGAAGGAAATCGTTGAGCAGCAGCGGTACTTCCACCGGCCTGGTCCCCCGCGTTCGAGTTGTGCGCGGGGATTCTAGCCGATTTCGCAGCCCGGGCGAGCCGGCGGCGGCTCCACGCTCTCCGAGCCGAGCACCGTCACGTGGCCGAGCTTCCGGCCCGGCCGGGGCGCCTTCCCGTACCGGTGCACGAAGACGCGCCCCGGGTGCGCCGCCGCCAGCGCCGCCAGCGCCTCTTCATCGATGTCGCCGATGAGGTTGAGCATCGTGGCCGGCTCCCGCAGGCCGGTCGGCCCCGGCGGCAGCCCCGCCGCGATGCGGATGAGCTGGGCGAACTGGCTCGTCGCGCACGCCTCGATCGTCAGGTGGCCCGAGTTGTGCGGCCGCGCCGCCACTTCGTTCACCAGCACGTCGCCGCCCGGCAGCAGGTAGCACTCGAGGCAGGCGATGCCGACCAGCCCGGCCCCCTCCGCGAACCGCCGGGCGAACTCCTGCGCCCGCGCAGCCGATGCCGCGGGGATGCCCGCCGGCGCGCGCGACACGCGCAGGATCCCCCCGCGGTGCACGTTCCGGATCGGGTCGAAATAGGCCAGCTCCCCGCCGGCGCCGCGGCAGACGATGACGGAGAACTCGGCCGCGAAGTCCACCCGCTCCTCGATGACGCACGTCCCGCCGCCGAGCGCCTCCCATGCAGCCGCGAGGCCTGCCGGCGTCTCCGCCCACGCCTGCCCGCGGCCGTCGTAGCCGCCCGTCGCCCGCTTCACCACGGCGGGCAGCGCGAGCTCCCGCCCCGCCGCCTCCGCTTCCGCGGCGCTCGTCACGATCCGATGCGGCGGCACGGCGATGCCGAGCCCGGCCGTGAACGCCCGCTGCTTCGCCCGGTCCTGCGTCGTCAGCACGATGCGGGCCGCCGGCCGCAGCTCGATGCGCGCCGCGACCCGCTCCAGCAGCGCCGACGGCAGCGTCTCCGTCTCGAACGTCGCGACGGCGACTTTCGCGGCGAACCGGTCGGCCGCTCCCGGGTCCTCGAAGCTCCCGGCGACCACCTCATCGGCCGCGGCCGCGGCAGGGCAATCGGCCGCGTCGTTCAGGATGACGGTGCGGTAGCCGAGGTCGCGCGCCGCTTCGGCCAGCATCAACCCGAGCTGGCCGCCGCCGATGATGCCGATGGCCGAACCCGGCGGGAGCGGCGTCATTCCAGCCGTTCGCCCAGCACCCGGTCGCGCTCCTCGGCCATGAAGGCCGCCACCTTCGCCCGGAGCGCCGGGTCGTCCGCCGCGAGGATGCGCACGGCGAGGTGGGCCGCGTTCACCGCGCCCGCTTCGCCGATCGCCATGGTCGCCACCGGCGTGCCGCGCGGCATCTGCACGATCGAGAGCAGCGAATCGAGCCCCTGCAGCGCCTTCGTCTGGATGGGCACGCCGATGACGGGGAGGGGCGTCTGCGCGGCCGTCATGCCGGGGAGGTGGGCCGCGCCGCCGGCCCCCGCGATGATCACTTTCAGGCCCCGCGCCGCCGCCGCGCTCGCGTACTCCGTCACGAGCCCCGGCGTCCGGTGGGCCGAGACGACGCGCGCCTCGCACGGCACGCCGAACCGCTCCAGCACCTCGACCGCCAGCCGCATCGTCGGCCAGTCGCTCGAACTGCCCATGATGATGCCCACGAGCGGCGCGTCCCCGGCCATGCGGGCATTGTACGGCCCGGCCGCGCTACGGGCGGCGGCTCCGCGCGTGCTGTTCGAGCGCCCGGAACAGCTGCCCCACGCCTGTCGTCGGCACGGTGATGAACGGCGGGTCGCCCGCCTCGCGCCGCCGGTAGAGGTCGCTCACCTTGTGGGGCAGCGGCGTGCCCGCCCACGCCAGCACGACGTCCGCGCGCGCCTTGTCCGCCCGCGCGTCCCCTTCCGTCACCCGGCTGTCGCCGTCCACGAAGACCAGCTCCGGGCCGCCCGCAGCCTGCGCGAGCCGGAGCGCCTCCTGCCGCGCCGCCGGGCTCCCGCCGAGCACCACCGCCCGGCGGAGGTTCGCCCGCCGGCAGGCCGCCGCGGCCGCGCGCGCCGCCTGCAGCGCGTTCGAGCCCCCGCAGCCGGCGCACCGCTCCCGCACCGTCAGCACCACGATCTTCCCCGTCGCATCGGCCGCGGCCCGGCACTCTGCCGCGCCGCACCAGCCGGCGAGCGCCGCCCACGCCGCCTCGCGCGCCCGCTCCCGCTTCGCAACGGCCATCCGCTGCTTCTTCCCGGTCGTGAGGCCGGCGGCCACGAGCGCCGCGCGCGCCAGCGCCAGCCCTTGCGCGTCCAGCAGGCCCTCCTCCCGCAGCCAGTCGTCGATCGCGAAGTCGGCGCTCACCCGCGCATTGTCGCAGGGAGCGCCGACATCGCCTGTCGCCGTGCTGCCGCCGGCCGCGCTACTGCGCCGTGAAGCTCACCGACTCGCCGTTCACCACCACCGTATACGTCGTGCCGCTCACGAAATCGGAGCCGAGGTCGACCACCGACTCGTGCGTGCCGTAGATCATCGTGCACGCGACGTCGTCGCTATCCGGCATCCGGTTCGTGACCCGGATCGTGATTTCGGTGCCGCTCCGGCCGGTGATCTCCCAGGCCTCGAACTTCGCGCAGCCGCTCGGCAGCCCGCTCACGATCCGCACCGCGTACGTCGGCGGCGCCGTCTCGCGAATCAGCACCTCGAGCCCGTCGATCGGGGCGTCCACCACTTTCGTCGGGTAGCTGTCGCCGGGCCGCGAGCCGGTCGAACCGGAGTCATCGATGCAGGCCGCGGTGACGGCCGCCGCCAGCACGAGGACGAAGAACAGGGGAAGAAGACGTCGCATGTTGCTCATGCCCATCAAGACGCCGGCCGGCCGGAAAATGTTCCCGGCCGGCGCCCCCTCCGGTGGCTTACCGTGCGGTAAACCGCTATGCTTCGCCCTCGGGCGGCCCCGGCCGCCGGATACCCCACAGCCCTGGAGAACCACCCGTGAAAGTTCGCGTCAAAGCTGAAATGTGCGAAGGGCACGGCAAGTGCGAGAAGGCCGCGCCGGAGATCTTCAAGCTCGGCGACGACGATATCTCCATCGTCCTCATCGAAGGCGACCTGCCCAAGGAGCTCGAGGAGAAGGCCGAGCGCGCCTACCGCCTCTGCCCCCGCCAGGCGATCGAACTCATCCCCTGAACGGTTTCGTAAACGATCGTTCACTTTTTCCGACCGGTAGGCTACCATCACAGGGCCTATTCCCCAGATAGACCGGGCCATGCCCCCGGAGGAGTGCCGTGACCGCACCTGCCATCGAACCCTCGGACATCAACCTCAACAACCCTGAGCACTTCCAGCGCGAAGAGTTCCACGAGCTCCTCCGCATCCTCCGCCACCGCGACCCTGTGCACTGGAACCCGCCCGGCGAGGTCTCCAACGGCTTCTGGTCGATCACGAAGTACGAAGACATCCTCTTCATCTCCCGCCGGCCGGAAATTTTCATCTCCAGCAAGGGCATCGCCGGCCCCGGCATCAAGCCGGAGCGGCTCGCCGAGCTCGACTTCGCCGCCCAGCAGCAGAACGCCGGCGGCAACGCCTCCATCATCACGATGGACCCGCCCCGCCACGTGAAGATGCGCCGCCTCGTCAACAAGGGCTTCACCCCGCGCGCCGTCAACGCGATGGAGCCCGAAATCCGGCGCGTCACCAACGAAATCCTCGACCGCATCGCCCACAAGGGTGAATGCGACTTCGTCCTCGAGGTCGCCAGCCAGCTCCCGCTCGCCGTCATCTGCGGCATGATGGGCGTCGAGCAGAAGGACTGGCCCCTCATGTTCGAGCTCACGAACAAAGTCCTCGGCTCCGGCGACCCCGAATACCAGACCGACATCCCCGAGGAAGAGCGCGGCACCGGCCAGGCCGCCCGCCTGACCGCCATGAAGGGCCTCCAGACCATGCTGGAGTACTTCCGCGGCGTCCTCGAGGACCGGCGCCAGAATCCCCGCGAAAACGACCTCCCCACCATCCTCCTCGAGGCCGAGGTCGACGGCGAAAAGCTCACCGAGGGCGACATCCTTCAGTTCTGCTTCCTCCTCATCGTCGCCGGCAACGAGACCACCCGGAACGCGATCTCCGGCGGCCTCCAGGTCCTCTGCCAGCACCCGGACCAGAAGCGCGCCCTCATCGAGGACTACTCCCTCATGGATACCGCCATCGAGGAGATCCTCCGCTGGACCTCGCCGCTCCACCACATGGCCCGGACCGCCACCGAAGACGTCGAGCTCCGCGGCAAGCAGATCCGCGCCGGCGACCGCGTCCTCATGTGGTATCCCTCCGCCAACCGCGACGAAGACATCTTCCCCGACCCGTACCGCTTCGATATCCGCCGCACGCCGAACGACCACCTCGCCTTCGGCATCGGCGAACACTTCTGCCTCGGCGCCGGGTTCGCCCGCAAAGAGCTCAAAGTCATGTTCGAAGAGCTCTTCCGCCGCTTCCCCGATATCGAAGTCGTCGGCCCGCCGGAGCGCCTCCGCTCCACCTTTATCAACGGCATCAAGCACATGCCGGTCCAGTTCACCCCCGAACGGTGAGCCCCGGCCGAATCACCGCGCCGGCCGGTCTTCCCGCCGGCGCGGCGATTCGCGTACGCTATCGACCGGACGGTAAATCAGCCGGGAACGGGACCCCGGCGCCATGACAGCACCCGCGGAGCAGCACGTGACCACCGAAGCACAGAGCCTCACCCTCGCCGATATCGACCTCAACGACCCCGTCCTCTTCGAAAGCGGCCTCTCCCACCAGGCGTTCAAGATCCTCCGCAAAGAGGACCCGATCTCCTGGACGCCGCCGACCGATGAGGTGAAGGGCCACTGGAACCTCGTCAAGTACGAGGACGTCCTCTTCGTCTCCCGCCACCCGGAGATCTTCAGCTCGGAAAAAGGCATCACCGAGTACGAGCCGATCAGCGAAGAGGACGCGCTCCTCGCCTCCCAGGGCAACGGCAAGATGATCATCACGATGGACCCGCCGCGCCACGTGAAGATGCGGCGCCTCGTGAACAAGGGCTTCACCCCCCGCGCCGTCGCCCAGTGGGAGCCGAAGATCCGCGAGACCACCAACATCCTCCTCGACCGCATCGCGAAGAAGGGCGAATCCGACTTCGTCCTCGATGTCGCCTGCAACATCCCCCTCGCCGTCATCTGCCAGATGCTCGGCGTCCCGGAGAAGGACTGGGAGCTCATGTTCGCCCTGACGAACAAGGTGCTCGGCTCCGGCGACCCCGAATACCAGACCGACGTGCCCGAGGACCAGCGCGGCACCCCCGAGGCCGCCCGCATCACCGGCAACATGGGCACCATGCAGATGTTCGGCTACTACGCCCAGGCCCTGATGCAGCGGAAGACCGCCCGCACCGAGGACATCATCTCGCTCCTCGTCGATTCCGAGGTCGACGGCGAGAAGCTGACCGATGAGGACATCCTCTGGTTCTGCTTCCTCCTCATCCTCGCCGGCAATGAAACCACCCGGAACGCCATGTCCGGCGGCCTCCTCGCCCTCTGCGAGCACCCCGACCAGAAGAAGAAGCTCCTCGACGACATGTCGCTCATCGACTCCGCCGTCGAAGAGATCCTCCGCTGGGTCTCGCCCGTCACCCACATGGCCCGCGTCGCCAAGGAGGACACCGCCATCCGCCACCAGCCCATCAAAGCGGGCGAGCGCGTCGTCATGTGGTATCCCTCCGTCAACCGCGACGAAGACGTCTTCCCCAACGCCGACGTCTTCGACATCACCCGGACGCCGAACGACCACCTCGCCTTCGGCATCGGCGAGCACTTCTGCCTCGGCGCCGGCTTCGCCCGCCTCGAGCTGAAGGTGCTCTTCCAAGAGCTCTTCCGCCGCTTCCCGGATATCGAACTCGCCGGGCCCGCCCAGCGCCTCCGCTCCACCTTCATCGGCGGCATCAAGCACCTGCCCGTCAGGTTCACCCCCGAGAAGTAGCCGGTTCTCCGCTTTCTCGCGCCTTTCCCCTCGTTCGAAGGGGGCCGGCCCCGCGCCGGCCCCCTTCGGCCGTTCGGGGGGAACCGGAAACCGGGAACCGGGAACCGGGAGGCGGGAGGTTGGAGGTTGGAGGTTGGAGGTTGGAGGTTATCGTCCTCTCCCTGCTCCCAACTCCCAACTCCGTAGCCGCGGGCCTCCGTGCCCGCGGAGGGCCGGGAGGCCCACCCGGCCGTTCGCATCCACCCGCCTCCCGCTTCCCGCCTCCCGCTTCCCGCCTGCCGGGACGCCCCGTTGGGCGCATGGCGCCCCGCGGGGACGGAGCCCCGCGACTACGGCCCCTCCCCTTCGCCCCGCTCGCGATGGTTCGTGATGCGGTTGGGAGGTTGATGCCCCCGAAGCCAGCCTTACGCTCTCTCCCAACTCCGAACTCCCAACTCCCAACTCCGTAGCCGCGGGCCTCCGTCCCCGCGGAGGGCCGGTGAGGCCCACCCGGCGGTTCGAGCATCACGCTCCCGCCTAACGTCTCCCGCCTCCCGCTTCCCGCCTCCCAATGCATCCGTTGGGCGCATGGCGCCCCGCGGGGACGGAGCCCCGCGACTACGGCCCCTCCGCTCCGCCCCGCTCGCGATGGTTCGTGATGCGGTTGGGAGGTCGATGCCCCCGAAGCCAGCCTTACGCTCTCTCCCAACTCCCAACTCCCAACTCCGTAGCCGCGGGCCTCCGTGCCCGCGGAGGGCCGGTGAGGCCCACCCGGTCGTTCGAGCATCACGCTCCCGTCTCCCGGTTCCCGTCTCCGGCCTCCCGCTTCCCGTCTCCCGCCTCCCGGTTCCCGTCTCCCGCCTCCCGCTTCCCGCCTCCCGGTTCCCGCCTCCCGCCTCCCGCCTCCCGCCTCCCGGTTCCCGCCTCCCGCCTCCCCCTACCGTCCCTGGGCGCAGAGTGTCACCGGGTCGCCGTAGTACGCGAGGATGGCGTGCGCGGGGAAGCAGATCCGCACCGGGCCGCCTGCCTGGACCGCCGGCTTCGACGAGCCGCCGAGCCCCAGCTTGCCGAGCAGGCCGGACCAGACTGACCCCCCGCCCGACTCCCGCACCACCCGGAACTTGCCGGCTTCCAGCCCGGCCAGCGCCGCCGCCCGGTCGTACGCCTCGTACCGGTCGGCCGTCGCGTCGATGAGCCCCAGCTCCTGCGCCGTCTGGTTGTCGTAGACCATCGCGCCGATGCGATCCCGGATGGTCGTCTCGGGGATGTTCCGCGCCGCCGCCACGTGCCGGACGAACTCCGCGTACTCGTTGTCGACGCCCCGCTGCAGCTCCTGCTTCTCCTGCTCCGTGAGCGGCCGGTAGGGCGCGCCGACGTCCTTCGAACGCCCGGCCGTGATCGGCTGGAAGACGATGCCGTCGCGGGTCGTCACGCCGCCGCCGAAGAGCCCGCCCTCGGTCGCGAACAGCCCGTCCCAGTACTCGATCGCCCCCATCGTCACGCCGATGCTCCCGACGAGGCTTCCGTAGTCGGCGATGATGAGGCTGGCGGGCGCCATCGCGTACATCCCGCCCGAAGCGCTCAGCCCGGCGACGAAGGCGACGACCGGCTTGCCAGTCTTTTCCCGGTACTCCTGGATGCCCTGGGCGATGGCCCGCGCGCCGAAGATCGTGCCGCCCGGCGTTTCGAGCTCCAGCACCACGCCCGCGATGCTGTCGTCCTCCGCCGCCTTCCGCAGCTTCTCGCGAATCTCGTAGCCGTAGACCACCCCGGGCAGGCCGAAGATGCCCGCCGGCTCCAGCTCTTCGCCGAGGATGACCCCCGTGACCGGGATGGAGAGCAGCTTTCCGCTCGCGCTCGAATCGCCGTAGACGACGTCTTCGCCGCCGCCCGAATCCGAGGCCGCCGCGATGATCGCCGCGAGGATGATGAGCGGCAGGAAGAGCGCGAACGAGAGCGTTACGCCGAAGCAGCCCGCGGCGACGATCGACTTCACGCCGGTCCGCCAGATCATCGTCCAGGTGCCCTCGCGCGCGCCCGGCGGCGGGTAGGGCCCGCTGTACCATGCCTGCAGCCCCGGCCCGTAGCCCACGTACGGCGGATACGGCGGCGGCTGGGCCCCGGGCGGCGTCCCCGGCGGCGGCGTACCCGCGCCCGGCTGCTGCGGCGGCGCTCCCGTGCCTTCACCCGTCGGCGTCGAACCCGGCTGATCGCTCATCGCACCTCACCCTGCCCGCGCCGTCTCGCGGCCCCGCGGGCCGAAACAGGGTAGCAGGGAGGAGGGAGGAGGGAGGAGGGAGAAGGGAGAAGGGAGAAGGGAGAAGGGAGAAGGGAGAAGGGAGAGCCCCCGCTGAACCTCCCAACTCCCAACTCCAACCTCCACCTCCCAACTCCCGTAGTCGCGGGCCTCCGTGCCCGCGGAGGGCCGGGAGGCCCACCCGGACGTTCGCATCCACCCGCCTCCCCGTTCCCGCTTCCCGCCTCCCGCTTCGCGGTTCCCGAAACATCCGTTGGGCGCATGGCGCCCCGCGGGGACGGAGCCCCGCGACTACGGTTGGAGGTTGGAGGTTGGAGGTTGGAGGTTGGAGGTTGGAGGTTGGAGGTTGGAGGTTGGAGGTTATTCTCTCTCCCGCCTCCCGCCTCCCGCCTCCCGCTTCCCGCTTCCCGTTCCCCGCCTCCCGGCTCCCGGCTCCCGCCTCCCGCCTCCCGGCTCCCACCGCCGCCGCGGAACGGCGGCATCCCGCGGCGCCGCCGCCGAAGCCGGCCAGCCATCCCCCGCGGCGCCAGCCGCGCGACCGCCGCCCTTGCCCATCCCTTCGGCCATCTCCTCTACACTCCTCCCATGCACGTCATCGAAACCGCGGGCCTCACGCGCCGCTTCGGCGATGTCACCGCCCTCGATGACCTGACCATCTCCGTCCCGCCCGGCGTCACGGGGCTCGTCGGCGCGAACGGCGCCGGCAAGAGCACCCTCATCCGCATCCTGCTCGGCCTCCTCCCGCCCACCTCCGGCTCCGCCCGCGTCCTCGGCTACGATGTCGCCAGCGAAGGCCCCGTCCTCCGCCAGTTCGTCGGCTACATGCCCGAACACGATTGCCTCCCCGGCGACGTCTCCGCGACCGAGTTCATCGCCCACATGGCCCGCGTGAACGGCCTGCCCGGCGATGCCGCCCGCGAGCGCACCGCCGAGACGCTCCGCCACGTCGGCCTCTTCGAAGAGCGCTACCGCGACATCCGCGGCTACTCCACCGGGATGAAGCAGCGCGTCAAGCTCGCCCAGGCTCTCGTCCACGACCCGCGCCTCCTCTTCCTCGATGAGCCGACGAACGGCCTCGACCCCGCCGGCCGCGACGAAATGCTCGACCTCGTCCGCCGCACGGGGCACGAATTCGGCATCTCCATCGTCATGGCCTCCCACCTCCTCGGCGAAATCGAGCGCGTCTGCGACCAGGTCGTCGTCATCGACGGCGGCCGGCTCCTCCGCCAGGGCGCTATCGCGGATTTCACGGCCGCCACCGGCACCCTCGTCGTCGAAGTCGAAGGCGACCCCGCGGCCCTCGCCGCTGCCCTGCGCGGGGCCGGCCTCCGCGTCGAACGCGACGGCCGCCACCTGCTGCTCCCCTTCGAGGGCGACGCCGTCCTCGACCGCGTCCGCGACGCCTGCGCCGACCTCGGCCTCGGGCTCGTTCGCCTCGAACGGCGGCGTCAGGCGCTCGAAGACCTCTTCCGGCCGGCCCCGGAGGCTGTCCATGCCGGGCGCTGACGCCCCCGCGGGCGCGATCTACGACCTCGGCTACCGGACCTACGACGGCCCGCGGCTCGGCCGGCGCGCTGCCGTTCTCGCGCTCTACACCTTCACCCTGCGCGGCGCCTTCGGCATCGGCCGCCGCACCTCGGCGAAAATCGTCCCGCTGGTTGTCGCAGCCTTCGCCTTCATCCCTGCGCTCATCCAGCTCGGCGTCGCCGCGCTCCTCGGCAGCCGGATCGAAATCATCGCCCCGTGGAACTACCTCGGCTACAGCGAAGTCCCCGTCGCCCTCTTCTGCGCCGGCGTGGCCCCCGAAATCTTCGGCCGCGACCTGCGCTACCGCACGCTGTCGCTCTACTTCTCTCGGGCCCTCCTGCGCACCGACTATGCCGTCGCGAAGACGGCCGCCTTCGTCACCGCCCTCGCCGTGCTGACGCTCGGCCCGCTCCTGCTCCTCACCATCGGCAACGGCCTCGCCAGCGACGACCTGCCCGGCTACCTCGCCGACCACTGGCGCGAATTCCCGCAGTCCCTCGCGGCCGGTCTCGTCATCGCGGCCGTCGCCGGGTGCGGCTCGCTCGCCATCGCCGCCCACGCGCCCCGGCGCGCGTATGCGACCGTCGGCGTCGCCGCCTGGTTCCTCGTGACGCTGCCCCTGGCCGGCATCCTGGTCGAAATCGGGGGCGAGGTCGGCCGCTTCGCTGCCTGGTTCAGCCCGTTCGACCTGCTCTACGGCGCCGCGCTCGCCATCTTCGGGCACACCCCCGGCGCCGATTCCATCCAGGCGCGCGCCGACCTGCCGCCGTTCACCTACCTCCTGCTCGCCGCGGCCCACCTCGGGGCTGCCGCGCTTCTCATCCTTCGCCGCTTCCAGCGGGTGCAGGCATGAGCGAGCCGGCACCCCCGGCCATCGAGCTGCGCGGCGCCTCCCGCTGGTACGGCAACGTCGTCGCCGTCAACGACGTCTCGTTCGACGTCGGCCCCGGCGTCACGGGGCTGCTCGGCCCCAACGGCGCCGGCAAATCGACCATCCTCCACATGGCCGCCGGCTTCCTCCGGCCCTCCGCCGGCGAGGTGCGCATCCTCGGCGAACCGGCCTGGCGCAACCCTCGCATCTACCGCCGCCTCGGCCTCGTGCCGGAGCGCGAGGCTGTCTACGGCTTCCTCACCGGCCGCGAATTCGTCGAGCTCGCCGCTCGCCTTCACCGCCTCCCCGACCCCGCCGCCGCCGCGGAACGCGCCATCGCCCTCGTCGGCATGGAAGCCGCCGCTTCCCGCCCCTGCGGGACCTACTCCAAGGGCATGAAGCAGCGCATCAAGATCGCCGCCGCCCTCGTCCACGACCCGCAGGTGCTCATCCTCGATGAACCGTTCAACGGCGCCGACCCGCGCCAGCGCCTCCACCTGATGGATCTCTTCCGCCAGATGGCCGCCGAGGGCCGCGCCATCCTCTACTCCTCCCACATCCTCGAAGAAGTCGAGCGGCTCGCCGATACCGTCCTCGTCATCGTCGCCGGCCGCCTCGCCGCCTCCGGCGATTACCGCCAGATCCGCGCCCTCATGACCGACCGGCCGCACGCCTTCACCGTCCGCTCCAGCGACGACCGCGCGCTCGCCGCCCGCCTGCTGGCCGAGCCCGCCATCAGCGGCATCGCCTTCGAAGACGGCCGCCTCGAAGTCCGCGCCTCGGGCCTCCTCGCCGCCGCCCGCGCGCTCCCCGCGGCCGCCCGCGAGGCCGGCGTCACGCTCTACGAAGTCCGCCCGACGGACGAATCCCTCGAAAGCGTCTTCTCCTACCTGGTCCGCCGATGAACCCCGACGTCGCCCGTCTCACCGCCCGCACTCTCCTCGGCCAGCGCCGCACCATCCTCGTCGTCCTCCTCGCCCTCCTGCCGGTCGGCATCGCCCTGCTCTACCGGTTCGCCGCGCCCGCCGATGCCGACCCGGAGCGGTTCGCCGCCCGCGCCCTCCTCGGCGGCATCGTCACCTCCACCATCCTCCCCCTCGTCACGCTCATCTTCGCGACGGGCGCCTTCGGGCAGGACATCGAAGACGGCACCGCCGTCTACCTGCTCGCGACGCCGGTTCCCCGCCGCGACATCGTCCTGGCGCGGTTCGCGGTGGCCTGGGCCGCCTCGCTCGCCGTCCTCGTGCCGTCGGCCGTCCTGGCGGGCGTGATCGTGCTCGGCGGCGGCGGGCCCGGCATCGTGGCCGGCTTCGCCGCCGGCCTCGCCGCCGGCTCCCTCGTCTACGCCGCGGCCTTCACCTGGCTCAGCATCGCGACGAGCCGCGCCCTCGTCGCCGGCCTCCTCTACGTCTTCCTCTGGGAGGGCACCCTCTCCGGCCTCTTCAGCGGCATCCGCTTCCTCTCCATCCGCCAGTACGCCACCGGCATCGCCGGCGCCTTCTTCGACCTGCCCGCCAGCGTCTTCCAGCCGCGGCTCGAACCGGCGCCGGCCGCCGTCCTCGCCGCGCTCGTCGCCGGGCTCATGCTGCTCCTCGCCGTCCGCCGCCTCCAGCGCTGGGAGGTCGGCGAGGCCGGCTGAGCGGACCTTCTAACCTCCCGATCAACGAACGTTCGCCGGTCGTTTACCTCGCTCCCGAACGATGGCCCATGGCCCGCCGGCCAGCCATCCCAACGCAGCGAGGTTCCCTCCATGTCCCTGGACCACGACCCGTCCGACCTCCTTCCCGTCGTCGACGACTACCGGTCCAACCAGTGCTTCGTCCACCCGCAGACCTGCCGCTGGAGCTGCGGCAACCAGTGCGCCCACCCCGCGCCGAACGAAAGCGAGAACGAATACTTCGGCGCCGTCGCCCAGCGCTACGTCTCCCGCCGCCGGCTCCTCGGCTTCGGCGCCCTCGCCGCCGGCATGCTCGTCGTCGGCAAGACCACCGTCGTCGGCGCTGAGACGGCCCGCGCCCAGTCGGCCGGCAGCGGCTCCGGCCTGAACTTCACGCCCGTGAAGCTCGACGGCTCCGACCGGATCATCGTCCCGCCCGGCTACAAGTCCGAAATCCTCATCCGCTGGGGCGACCCGCTCTTCCTCGACCCCGGCACCGGCTTCGAATTCGGCAAGCAGACCGCGGCCCAGCAGGAGCGCCAGTTCGGCTACAACTGCGACTTCCTCGGCTTCATCCCGCTGGCGAAGGACCGCGCCCTCCTCATCGCCAACCACGAGTACACCAACCCCGAGCTCATGTTCCCCGGCTACGACCCGGAGAACCCGACGAAGGAGCAGGTCGACTACGAGCTCGCCGCCCACGGCGTGAGCGTCGTCCACATCGAGCGGCACAAGACGCGCGGCTGGCGCTACACCCTCGGCGCCTGGCACAACCGCCGCCTCACCGGCACCACACCCATGCGGCTGACCGGCCCCGCGGCCGGCCATCCCTGGATGCGCACCAGCGCCGACCCGGCCGGCTACACCGTCCTCGGCACCCTCAACAACTGCTCCGCCGGCATCACCCCGTGGGGCACCGTTCTCACCTGCGAAGAGAACTTCAACCAGTACTTCGCCAACAACGACCAGGTCGCCGATGCCGCCAAGAAGGCCGCCCACAAGCGGTATGGCCTCCCCGGCGGCGCCAGCGAGCGGAAGTGGGAGCGCTTCCACAAGCGGTTCGACCTCGCCCAGGAGCCGAACGAAGCGTTCCGCTTCGGCTGGGTCGTCGAATTCGACCCGCACGACCCCGGCTCCCTCCCCCGCAAGCACACCGCCCTCGGCCGCTTCAAGCACGAAGCCACTTCCACCGTCATCGCGAAGGACGGCCGCGCCGTCGTCTACATGGGCGATGACGAGCGATTCGACTACGTCTACAAGTTCGTCAGCGACGGCAAGTACAACCCGAACGACCGGCAGGCGAACTTCCGCCTCCTCGAATCCGGCACCCTCTACGTCGCGAAGTTCAAGGACGACGGCACCGGCGAATGGATCCCGCTCATCGCCGGCCAGGGCAAGCTGACGGCCGCCAACGGCTTCGCCACCCAGGGCGACGTCTGCATCAAGACCCGCCTCGCCGCCGACCTCGTCGGCGCCACCAAGATGGACCGCCCCGAGGACATCGAAGTCAACCCCGCCAACGGCTACGTCTACGCCGTCATGACGAACAACTCCCAGCGCGGCACCAGCGGCCGGCCGGGCACCGATGCCGCCAACCCCCGGGCCGAGAACCGCCACGGCCACATCATCGAGATGATGCCCGCCGGCGGCGACCATGCCGCCCTCAAGTTCCAGTGGCGCTTCCTCATGCTCTGCGGCGACCCGGCCAAGGATAAGGGCACCTACTTCGGCGGCTTCGATCAGTCGCTCGTCAGCCCCATCTCCTCGCCCGACAACATCACCTTCGACCGCCGCGGCAACCTCTGGATCGCCACCGACGGCCAGACCAGCACCTTCAAGAAGAACGACGGCGTCTTCGCGGTGCCCGTCGCCGGCCCCGAGCGTGGCTACAACCGCCAGTTCCTCTCCGGCGTCCCCGGCGGCGAATGCGCCAGCCTCGTCTTCAGCGACACCGACGACACGCTCTTCGTCTCCATCCAGCACCCCGGCGAAGGCTCCACGCTCGAGAAGCTCTCCAGCAACTTCCCCGACGGCAAGGAGCCGCGCCCGACCGTCATCTTCGTCATGAAGGAGGACGGCGGCGTCATCGGCTCCTGACGCCGGCCGCTGAGGTCACCCCGCGGGGGCGCGCCGCCTTGGCGCGCCCCCGTCGCATTTTCACCCGATTCGAAGGATTTATCGGGGCCGCGTTTGGCCCCTGCTTGCCCCTTGCGCGGCATTCTGGGCCGAAATCGGCCCGCCACACATAAACGCCGCGCCGCGTGAATCCTTGCCGGGAGCCGCCCCGGCTTCGACATAAGAGCGTTGAACGGGCCGCCCGCCCGGGCGTACCCTTCGGCCCTGCCCCACCGGGGATCCCGGGGGATCGGCCCCGGACCTCCTGCTCCCAGGCTCGAAGACCTTGCCGCTGAATCGCCCGCCCCCGCGCGGGAGGAAGGAGTGTGTGTGCCGTTGGAACCCGCCGCCAGCGCGAGCAGCGAACCCCGCCACCTCGCCCGCTCGTGGCGCGCCGTCCTCGGCTGCCTCGAGGTCCAGCTCAACCCGCACACCTTCGCCATCTGGCTCAAGGGCGCCGCGCCCGGCGCCTACGACGGCCGCACCCTCGTCATCGATACCCCGAACGACATCGCCCGCGACTGGCTCGATAGCCGCCTCCGGCCCGTCATCGAACGCGCCGTCGCCCAGGTCTTCGGCGAGGTCGAGGTCGTCTTCCGCGGGCCGGGCGCGCCCCCTGCCGCCGTCGCCCCCGGTCCCGTGCTCGGCACCGTCGATGCCTCCCTGACCTTCGACGCGTATCAGCCGTCCGAGGGCAACCTCCTCGCCTTCCACGCCATGCGCGACCTCGCCGAAGCCGTCCCCGGCGCGCCCTCGCCGGTCGTCATCTACGGCCCGCCCGGCCTCGGCAAGACCCATCTCCTCCACGCCGCCGCCGGCGCCGCCAGCCGGGCCGGCCGCGCCGTCGCCTGCCTCGATGCCGGCACCTTCACCTCCCGCTTCGTCGGCGACATCCGCAGCGGCAGGAGCGGCGAATTCCACGATGCCCTCTGCGGCCTCGACCTCCTCATCCTCGATGACCTCCAGCAGCTCGCCGGCCGCCGCGCCACGCAGGAAGCCTTCGCCGCCGCCCTCGATGCCGTCATGCACCGCGGCGGCCACGTCGCCGTCGCCTCCGAACAGCACCCGTTCGATCTCGACCTCCTCGACCGGCTGACCTCCCGCCTCGTGCAGGGCATCGTCACCCGCGTCGAGCCGTTCGACGATGCCGCCCGGCGCGCCTTCATCGAGCGCGTCGCCCGCCGCCACCGGATCGCCCTTCCCGCGTGGGCCATCGACCGGCTGGCCGCCTGCCGCGCCCCCTCCGTCCGCCTCCTCCTCGGCGCCGTCAACCAGGCCATCGCCCTCCAGCGGATGGGCCGCCTCGACCTCGCCCGGCTCGATGCCGCCGTCGCCCGCATCGCCATCGCCGAGGCCGCCGGCGCGGAGCCCACGCCCGGCCTCCTCGAGCGTATCGCCCGCTACTTCAGCGTCGAGGCTGCGGAGATCGCCGGCCGCTCCCGCCAGCCGCGCGTCGGCGAAGCCCGCGCCGTCGCGGCCGCCCTCCTGCAGGAGCAGGGCATGAGCCTCGCGCAGGTTGGCGCCCTCCTCGGCGGCCGCGACAAGAGCACCGTCAGCGCGCTCGCCCGCAAGGGCGCAGTCCTGCTCGAAGCGCACCCGCAGCTCCGCGAACGAAAGTCGGCCTGAGCAGGCGCGCCGGTGATCACCCCCGGCATCCACGGCGTAGGATCCCGGCGTGAAGGCCCCGGTCGACGATGCCGACGCCGTCCGCGCCATCGCCCGCGGCGATGATGCCGCGCTCGGCGCCCTCTACGATCGCTACGGCCGCCCCTGTTACGCCTTCGCGCTGCGCATGCTCGGCTCCGAACGCGACGCCGAAGAGGTCGTCCAGGAAACGTTCCTCCGCGCCTGGCGGAGCGCCGCTGCCTACGACCCTGGCCGCGCCACCGTCGCCGGCTGGCTGCTGGCCATCACCCGAAACCTCTGCGTCGATGAACTCCGCCGGCGCCGTCGCCGCCTCCCGGCCGCCACCATCGAGGATGCCGCGCCGCTGGCGGCGGACGACCGCACCGATAGCGCTGCCGAACGCGCCATCGATGCCGAGCGCGTCCGCGCCGCCCTCGCCAGCCTGCCCGGAGAGCAGCGCTCCGCCATCGAGCTCGTCTACTACCATGGCCTCACCAGCAGCGAAGTCGGCCGGCTGCTCGGCGTCCCGGCGCCCACCGTGCGCAGCCGGCTCCGCCTCGGCCTCCTCAAGCTGGCCGGCATCCTCAGCCCGGGAGACGACCGCCCATGACCGAGCCGCCCGGCCACCCCATCGAATTCCTGCCCGAGCTCGCCCTCGGCGTCCTCCCCCCCGCTGAAGCGGAGCCGGTCCGCCGCCACCTCGCGGGCTGCGGCGCCTGCGCCGAGGAGTTCGCAGAGCTCGAGCGCGTGGCTGCGCTCCTGCCGCTCGCCGCCGATGCCCCGGCCCCCGGCCCGGCCGCCCGGGAAGCGCTCCTCCAGCGCGCCCGCGCGGAGCGGCTCCCCCGGCCCCGCGCCCGGGTCGCTCCCGCCCGCCTGCTGCAGGCCGCCGCTGCGCTGCTCCTCTTCGCTGCCGGCGGCCTCGCCGGCTGGGCCGCAGCCCGCGGCGGCGCGGGCGGCACCGATGCCGCCAGCCGCTCCCGGGAGACGCTGCTCGCCGCCGCCGCCCGCGGCGAAACCCTCCGCGCCGATGCTTCCAGCAGCGCCGGCATCCGCGCCAGCCTCCTGCTCGACCCGGCCAGCGGGCTCGCCGTCGCCGTGCTCGATGGCCTCGCTCCCGCCCCCGCGGGCCGAACCTACCAGGCCTGGCTCATCGAAGACGAAACCCCCCGCTCCGCCGGGCTCCTCGCTGGCGACGGCAGCCTCCTCCTCGCGCCGGGGGGAGACCTCCGCCGCTTTTCCGCCTTCGCCCTCACCCTCGAACCTGCCGGCGGCGTCCCTGCCCCCACCGGCGACCCGCTCGTCGTCGTCCCGTTCGCCCTCGCGGCTCGTCGCTGAGCTGCCCTCAGAACTCCAGCACCACCCGCCGAAACCGCTCCACGTACCGCCCGTCCGGCGTCCGCCACCGCTCCTGCGCGAACCGCGCCAGCTCCTCGCCACTGCCGAACTGCGACGCGTGCGCCGAGAGCGCCCACACCTTCCGCTCCAGCTGCGCGCCGATCTCGACGTCGAAATTCGGCGCGTTCGTATTCCAGAGCAGCAGCTCGCGCACCCGCCACGGCTCCAGCCCTTCCGCCACCTGCTCCGGGAAGTTCAGGTGGTCCCGCGCCGCCGGGTAGACGGCATCCAGCGCCGCCGCCCCCGTCGCCCGGTGGTCCGCATGGTTGATGAACCGGTCCCGGATGATGAAATCCGTCGGGTCGTGCGTCAGCACCGTCTCCGGCCGCACCTCGCGGATGACGCGGACCAGCGCGCCGACGAGCTCCCGCGAATACGCCAGCTCCCCGTCTTCGAAGCCCAGCATCCGCGGCGGCGCCGTCCCCAGCCGGCGGCAGGCCTCCGCCTGCTCCTCCCGCCGCAGCGCGATCAGCCGCTCGCGCGGCATCGAGCGGTCGGCCGTCCCCTTCGCCCCGTTCGTCGTCACCACCCAGTGGACGGCCCAGCCGGCCTCGATGAGCTGCAGCACGTAGCCGCCGCAGCCCAGCTCCCCATCGTCCGGGTGTGCCGCGATCACCAGCGCCACCGGCATGCCGTGCCCCCTTCCGCCGAGTCCCTTCGATCGTGGCAGCCCCCGGCCCCTCGCGCGAGCCGGCCGCGTGTTCCGAACACGTTTGACGATAAAGCCGCGAATTTGTTACCGTTCCCGCGAACATCCGTTCGGACGGCGCCGATGACCACCCTCTCCCCCCGCCAGCAGCAGATCCTCGAGTTCCTCCGGGCCTTCATCGAAGAGCACGACTACCCGCCCTCCATCCGCGACATCCAGGAGGGCTGCGGCATCTCCAGCACCTCCGTCGTCGACTACAACCTCCGCAAGCTCGAAGAGAAGGGATACATCCGGCGCGACCGGGAGATCTCCCGCGGCATCGAACTCCTCGGCGCCCGCGGCCGCCGCACCCGCATCGTCGAGGTTCCGCTCCTCGGCACCATCGCCGCCGGCCAGCCCATCCCCGTCCCCTCCTCCGACCGCTGGGCCGCCGACGCCGAGGACTACGTCCCCGTCACCGAAGAGATGGTCCGCGGCCGCACCAACGTCTTCGCCCTCAAAGTCCGCGGCAAATCCATGATCGAAGACCTCATCGACGACGGGGACATCGTCTTCCTCGAACCCGTCCGCCACGCCGACGACGGCGACCGCGTCGCGGTCTGGCTGAAGGACCGCGGCGAAGTCACCCTCAAGCGGATCTACCGCGAAAACGGCCGCATCCGTCTCCAGCCGGCCAACAGCGCCATGGAGCCGATCTACACCACCCCCGACAACGTCGAAATCCAGGGCCGCTTCATCTCGTCGATCCGCCCCAGCGAGTAGACTGTCCTCCATCACCCCGTGCCGGGGAACCCTCGGCCGCCGGCAGGACCCGATGCCCCAGGCGCTCCTCGAGGTGCGCGACCTCTCCATCGAATACCGCGCCCGCGATGCCACCGTCTACGCCGTCGCCGGCGTCTCCTTCCGCCTCGAGCCCGGCGAAGTCCTCGCCATCGTCGGCGAATCCGGCTCCGGCAAGACGACCGTCGGCATGGCCATCCCGCGCCTCCTCCCCGGCGAGGCGGCCGTCACCGCCGGCGCCATCCGCCTCGCCGGCACCGACCTCCTCACGCTCCACGATGCGGACCTCCGCAGCTACCGCGGCCGCCGCATCGCCATGATCTTCCAGGATCCCGTGGCCGGCCTGAACCCCGTCATCGACATCGGCAGCCAGGTCGCCGAGATCCTCACCAGCCACCTCCAGCTCGACCGCAAAGAGGCGCGCCGCCGCGCCGTCGACCTCCTCTACCGCGTCGGCCTCGCCGAACCGGAGCGCGTCGCCCGCGCCTACCCGTTCCAGCTCTCCGGCGGCATGTGCCAGCGCGTCATGATCGGCATCGCCACCGCGCTCGACCCCGAACTCATCATCGCCGACGAACCCACCAGCGCCCTCGACGTCACCATCCAGGCCCAGATCCTCTACCAGCTCCAGCGGCTCCGGGAGGACCGCGGCACGGCCATCCTCCTCATCACCCACGACTTCGGCGTCGTCGCGCAGGTCGCCGACCGTGTCGCCGTCATGTACGCCGGCCGCATCGTCGAAGAAGGCCCCGTGCGCGAGATGCTGAAGCAGCCGCTGCACCCGTACAGCCACGCCCTGTTGGCGACGCTGCCCAGGGTCGACGGCGCGCGGACGCACCTCCACCAGATCCCGGGCCAGCCGCCGGAGCTGACCCGCCCGGCCGAGCGGTGCCCCTTCCTCCCCCGCTGCCCGAAAGCCCTCAGCCGCTGCCGGCAGGAGCCGCCGCCCGTCCTCGATCAGCCGGCGGGCGCCACGCACCGCGTCGCCTGCTACAACCCCGTCTGGCAGGACGCCGCCGGCTAGCGCCGGCCGCCGCGGCCGGTCGCCAGCGGCCCCCGCACCGGCGCCAGCGCCGCCAGCCGGGCGAACGCGGCTTCGAGCGCCGTGTCCTCGTCCATCTCGTTCATCTTGTGCGCCCGGTCCGCCTCGACGAGGATGGCGAACGCTTCCCGGACCGCGCCCGTGCCGTGCCGCCGCGCCCGCTGGATGGCGGCCTGCTTCAGGTTCGCGAACCGCGCCACGTTGCCCAGCTGCCTGTCGATGTCGGCCTCCGGTGCGCCCTCTTCGATCAGCGCGGCCAGCGCGCCGAGCGAGCGATACCGCTCGAAGACCGCGCCGAGGATGCCCTGCCCCGATTCGCCCAGCGCCAGCCGCCGCCGCAGCATCTCCAGCGCCGTGCCGAGGTCCCCATCCATGAGCGCGTCGACCATCCGGAAGTGGTCCGGCTCCCGTTCGCCGGCGCACACCCGCATGGCGTCGAGCACGGTCACCTCGCGACCCATCGCCCAGAGCGCCAGCTTGTCCAGCTCGTTCGCGATGAGGAGCGTGTTCCCGCCGAGGATGCCCGCGAGGTAGGCGGCCGGGTCTGTCTCCGGCGGGGGCTCCTCGCCCGGCAGCAGCTCCTCCCGCCGGGGCGCGCCCGCCCGGAAGCGGATGCCGCGCACCGCCGCCTCTTCGCGGATGTACCGCTGCCGGTCCTGCAGTTTGGTGAGCGCGGGGTAGTGCTCCACCTGCGCGCCCGGCACCTTCTTGAGCAGCTGGACGAGCGGGTTCGCGTCCGTCACCTGCCGCATCTGCTGCTCGGCGAGGAACGGCCGGCCGAGGAAGACGATGAGCGACGTCGGCGGCACCCGTTCGAGCAGGCCCGGCAGCTCGGCCCACGCCCCCGGCGCGCGGCTCCCCCGCGCCCCGCCCCGCGGCTCGTACCGCGCCAGCAGGTGCTCCACGATGACCAGCCGCAGCGGCGCGAGGAACGGGGGCGCCATCGCCGGCGCCACCACGTCCGCCGGCTTCAGGTCGCGCCCTTCCAGCTCCGCGAGGTTGTGGAGCAGCATCCCGGTTCCGCCGTCGGCCTGCTCTTTGAGCTCGCGCAGCCGCCGCCGGATCGCCGCTTCGTCGCCGCCGTAGAGCAGCAGGATCACGCCCGGAAGCCTACCGCAGCCGGCCTTCGCCCGCTCACCCTTCGGTCGTCAGCGCGTACTCGAGCGCGTCCGCCAGCGCCAGCCAGCTCGCCTCGATGATGTCCGTCGAGGAGCCGACCGTCGTCCAGTGCCGCGTCCCGTCGGTGCTCTCGATGAGCACCCGCACCCGCGCGCCCGTCGCCGACTGGCTGTCGAGGATGCGCACCTTGTAGTCGACGAGCTTCACCTGCTCGAGCTGCGGGAAGAGCGGGTTGAGCGCCTTCCGCACCGCACCGTCGAGCGCGTTCACCGGCCCGTTCCCTTCGTGCGCCGTGTGGATCGTTTCGCCGTTGATGTTCAGCTTCACCATCGCCTCGGCGAGCATCTCGTTCGCGCCGTCGCCCTTCCGCACGCGCCGCCGCTCGACGATGACGAAGTCCTCCAGCTCGAACGGCGCCCGGTAGCCCGGCAGGCTCCGCCGCACGAGCATCTCGAAGCTCGCCTCGGCGCCTTCGTACTGGTAGCCCTGCGCTTCCCGCTCCTTCACCAGCTCGAGCAGCCGCTTGATCTCGTCCTGCGAGAGGAAATCGAGCCCGGCCTCCTTCAGCTTCATCACGAGGTTCCGCTGCCCCGAAAGCTCGGACACGAGCACCCGTGACCGGTTGCCCACCAGCGCCGGGTCCACGTGCTGGTACGCCTTCTCGTCCTTGATGATGCCCGCGACGTGGTAGCCCGCCTTATGCGCGAACGCCGACGCGCCGACGTACGGCGTCTGCGGGTTGAGCGCCATGTTCGCCAGCTCGGCGACGTAGTTCGCCACCTCCGTTAGCCGCGCCAGCTGGTCGTCCTCCAGCACATCGATGCCGTATTTCAGCTTCAGGTTCGCCGCGATCGTCAGGATGTCGGCGTTCCCGCACCGCTCGCCGTAGCCGTTCACACAGCCCTGCACCTGCCAGACGCCCGCCTCGACCGCATGGAGCGAGTTCGCCACTGCGAGTCCCGCGTCGTTGTGCAGGTGGATGCCCAGCCGCACGTCCTTCACCCGCTGCTGCACGGCCTCCACCGCCCGCAGCATCGACCGCGTCGTCATCCCGCCGTTCGTATCGCAGAGGACGAGCGCATCGGCCCCGGCCCGCGCGGCCGTCACGAGGCACTGGAGCGAGTAATCCGGGTCGCCGTAGAAGCCGTCGAAAAAGTGCTCGGCATCGAAGAACACCGTCTTCCCGAGCTGCTTGAAGTAGCGGACCGTGTCCGCGATCATCGCGAGGTTTTCCTCGGGCGTCGTCTCGAGGATGTCGGTGACCTGGTAGAGGCTCGCCTTGCCGACGAGCGTGACGCCGGGCGTATCGGCCGCCACCATGCTCTGGATGTTCGCGTCGGCCTCGCAGGTGGTGTTCGGCTTGCGCGTGCCGCCGAAGGCGCTCACCTTCGCGTGGCGGAGCTTCACCTCCCGCAGCCGGCGGAAGTACTCGGCGTCCTTCGGGTTCGAACCGGGGAAGCCGCCCTCGATCCACTCGAAGCCGAGCTCATCGAGCTTCTTCGTGATCCGGATCTTGTCTTCCACCGAAAGCGAAATCCCCTCCATCTGCGAACCGTCGCGGAGGGTCGTGTCGTACAGCTGCACCTGGTCAGTAGGCATAGGAATCCCTTTCTCCAACGCGTGGGCGAACGCCGGGCGAAACGAACCGGGTTGGGAAGGGCGCTAAATCGCACCCCCGCGCGATGGACGCGGGGTTGTTCTCACCTGGGGCCGGTCGGCCGGACTCACGCGTTCCATGCTATCACGCCGCCCGCCGCCGACGGCAAACGTTTGCAGCTACGCGACGAACGAATTGACCGCCCGCTCCAGCTCGTCGAGGTCGAACGGCTTCGGCAGGATGGTCGCCACCCGGCGGGTCCGCGGGTCGTCGGCTTCGAGCACGCCTTCGCCCGTCATCAAGACCACGGGCGGGCCGGGTTCGCTGGCCGCTTCGATCGCTGCTACCACCCGCATCCCGTCGCCGTCCGCCAGGTGCAGGTCGAGCAGCACGAGGTCGAACCGCTCCCGCTCCAGCAGCTCCACGGCTTCCGCTGCCGAGGCGCACCACGCCACGTCGTGCCCGTTGTTCACCAGCACCTGCCGGATGAGGCGCGAAATGGTGCGCTCGTCTTCGGCGAGCAGGATTCTCATCGCGCGTTGCCACCTCCGCCGCCACCAGTCTCGCCCAGCGGCAGCACGACGGCCACGCGGGCGAAACGTTCGCGACGCTCGCAGTGTACGGAGCCGCCCATCGCGACGACAAGCTGCCGCGCGCGAAAGTAGGAGAATCCCGCATCCGCCGCGATCGGCCGGGGCTCGCCGCCGCCGGCGCCGCTCGCGAGTTCGATCACGGCGGCGCCTGGCTCCAGCCGCCCTGCCAGCCGCACCACGCCGCTCCCGTCGCCGACCCGGTTCACCGACCGCGCCAGCCCGGCGATCGCCCGCACCAGCCGCGCCGCGTCCCACGGTCCCTCCACGCCCGGCACGGGGCCGCCCTCCAGCTGCGGCGCGCCGCCGAGCAGCTCCGCCGCGGCCGCGACGGCGGCAGCCAGGTCGCAGGGCCCCGGCGCCAGCGCCAGCTTGCCGCGTTCGAGCCGCGACATCTCCTGCAGGTCGTCGGCCAGCGCCTGGAGGTCATCGACCGAGGCGAGGAGCATCTCCGCGAGCTCGCGGTCCAGCTGGAGCCCTGCGTCCCCATCGGCGCCCCGTTTTGCCAGTTCGATCACCATCCGGATGGAGGTCAGCGGCGTCCGGATTTCGTGGGCGAAGGCGCCCATCGCCTCGCGCCGCAGCGTCTCTGCATCCGGCTCCGCAGGCCACGCGTCGCTCATCGATCCCCCGGCGCGCCCTTGCCGGGCGCGGTCATCCGTCCGCCGGGGCCGCCCCGCGGACGGTGAGCGGAATCATACCGGCTTCCATCCGATCGCTGCGCGCCGCCACCGCCTGCTCCTCGGCGTGGTACGAACTCCGCACCAGCGGCCCCGCCTCCACGTGCCGGAACCCCATCGCCAGCGCGGCGTCGCGGAGGTCGTCGAACTCCGCGGGCTCCCAGTAGCGCGCGACCGGCAGGTGGGCCGGCGTCGGACGCAGGTACTGCCCCACTGTCAGGATGTCCACCCCCGCGGCAGCGAGGTCGCGGAAGACCGCCAGCAGCTCCTCGCGCGTCTCCCCCAGCCCCACCATCAGCCCGCTCTTCGTGAGCGCGCCGGGGTCGAGCTCCTTCGCCCGCCGGAGCAGCCGCAGCGACCGCTCGTAGACCGCCTGCGGCCGCACCTGCCGGTAGAGGCGGGGCACCGTCTCCGTGTTGTGGTTGAGGATCTCCGGCCGCGCCGCCATCACCGCCGCCAGCGCGTCATCGTCGCCCTTGAAGTCCGGGATGAGCACTTCGAACGTCGTCCCCGGCGAAAGCCGCCGGCCCCAGCGGATCGTCTCCGCGAACATCCGCGCGCCGCCGTCCGGCAGCTCGTCCCGGTTCACGCTCGTGATGACGGCGTGCCGCAGGCCCATCCGCTGGATGGCGAGCGCCACCCGCCGGGGCTCATCGGTGTCGAGCGTCCCCGGCCGGCCCGTCTTCACCGCGCAGAAGCCGCAGGAGCGGGTGCAGGTATCGCCGAGGATCATGAACGTTGCCGTGCCGCGGCCCCAGCACTCGCCGATGTTCGGGCAGCGCGCCTCCTCGCAGACGGTATGGAGCTCGCTGTCGCGCATCAGTGTCAGCAGCTCGCCGAAGCGCGGCGAGGCCGGGAAGCGGACCTTCAGCCACGGCGGCCGGGGGCCTGCACCGTCCATCCCTTCGAGCGTAGCACGCGGCGCAAGCGCCCCTCCGCGCTCGCGCTCACGGGGCCGCGTTCGCCGCCGCCTCCACCGCGTCGATCTTCGCATCGACCCCCGCGTACCACTCCCGGTACTCCGAGACGTTCCGCGTCCGCACCGCCTCGCGGCCGGCTGACGTGTGTGCGATGAGCGCATCGAGCGCCGCATCGACCCCGGCTTTCCACGCGGCCAGCCGCTCCGTCGGCGCCGGCAGCCCCCGCAGCTCCCGCGCGAGGCAGAGCGTCCGGTCGGCGTAGGCCGCGAAATCCGGCCGGAACGTTTCCCGCCGGTAGAACGTGTCGTTCGGGTAGCTCTCCCGCAGCCGCTCGCGTGCCTGCTCCAGCTCGCGGGCGCCGGCCCGGATGCGTCCCACGAACGCCTGCGGCGCCGCCGTGCCCGGCGCCGCCCGGCTCGTCGGCAGCGCCTGCGGCGAGGGGCAGACCGTCTCCGCCGGGAAGTTGCTGTCCGGCGTCCCGCAGCCGCCCAGCACGACCGCCGCCAGCACGGCCGCGACCGCCGCCCGCAGCCTCACCCGCCCGCCTCCCGCGCCAGCCACGCGAGCGCTGCCCGCACCGCGACCCCCCGGTGGCTGATCGCGTCCTTCTCCTCGTCGGTCAGCTCGGCCTGCGTCCGCCCGTCCTCCAGTTCGAACACCGGGTCGTAGCCGAACCCCCGCTCCCCGCGCGGCGCGAACCCGATGCGGCCCTCTTCGACGCCTTCGAACGTCACCGGCGGCCGGCCCGCCGCGCGCGGCCACGCGAGCGCCACCACCGCCCGGTAGCGCGCCGTGCGCCGCTCGGCCGGCACCCCGGCCAGCCGCTCCAGCAGGAGGGCCGTCCGCCCCGCATCGTCGACCCCCGGCCCCCCGAAGCGCGCCGAGTACATCCCCGGCGCGCCGCCGAGTGCGTCGACCTCGATGCCGGAGTCGTCCGCGAGCGCGAGCCCGCCGGCCGCGTCGGCGCACGCCTGCGCCTTCTTGATGGCGTTCTCGGCGTAGCTCGCGCCGTCCTCCTCCACCTCGAAGGCGATGCCCAGCTCCCGGGGCGTCACCACCTCCCAGCCCGCCGGCGCGATCAGCCGCCGGAACTCCCGCACCTTGCCCGGGTTGTTCGTCGCCAGCACGATGCGCCGCGGCGCGCGCTCGAAGTCCACCCGAAGAGTGTCGGCCACGTCCCGCCCGGCGGGCAATCGCGCCGCTTCCTGTGGTACATTCCCGCGCGCGAAACTTCGCACGAGGCAAAACGTTCATGCGCGCCATGGTGCTCCGCGGCAAGACCCTCGCCGTCGAAACCGTCGATGTCCCCGCTCCCGGCCCCGGCCAGGTTCTCGCCCGCGTCCTCGCCTGCGGCATTTGCGGCTCCGACCTCCACGCCGCGAAGTACCTCGACGACATGATCGCGGCCGCCCGCCGCTCCGGCTCGACCCAGTGGGATGAATCGGTGGAGACCGCCGGCATGGTCATGGGCCACGAATTCATCGCCGAAGTCGTCCAGGCCGGCCCCGGCGCCGAGGCCTGGCAGCCCGGCACCCGCGTCACCTCCATCCCCGTCATGATCGACCCCGCCTCGCCCACCGGCATGGCTGCCATCGGCTACAGCACGAAGTTTCCCGGCGCCTACGGCGAATACGTCCTCATGAGCGCGCCCCTCCTCCTCCGCGTGCCCGACGGCCTGCCCGATGAGGTGGCGGCCACCACCGAGCCGTGCGCCGTCGGCCTCCACGCCGTCCGCGAAGCCCGCATGCAGCCCGGCGAGACCGCCCTCGTCATGGGCGCCGGCCCCATCGGCCTCATGACGCTCCTCTGGCTCAAGCACGACGGCGTCCAGCACGTGACCGTCTCCGAACTCTCCGCCGAGCGCCGCGAACTCGCCCGCAAGCTCGGCGCCGACCTCGTCATCGACCCCCGCGAAACGCCCGTCCTCGAGGCCATCCAGCAGGCTACCGGCCGCCCGGCGCCGCCCGTCGTCTTCGAGTGCATCGGCGTCGAAGGCACCCTCCAGCAGGCGATGGACCTCGTCGACCGCATGGGCCGCGTCATCGTCGTGGGTGTCTGCATGCAGGAAGACCGCATCATGCCGATGGTCGGCATCAACAAGCAGCTCACGCTCAAGTTCGTCCTCGGCTACACCCCGGCCGAGTACGCGGAGGCGCTCGACGCGCTCGGCAAGAAGGCCGTCGACACGTCGCCGATGATCACCCGGGTCATCGGCCTCGATGAGCTGCCGGCCGCCTTCACCGCCCTCGCCGACCCGCGCGACTGCAAGGTCATCGTCGTTCCCTCCCGCTGACGGCGCGCCGGGCTGGCCGCGCGGCCAGCCGGGCTGCTAGGCTACACCTCCCCACGTGGAGGACTTCTCGCTCATCACGGCGATCGCGATAGCCCTCGGCCTCGCCGCGGCCGGGGGCTTTCTCGCGCGCTCGCTCCGCCTCTCCCCCATCGTCGGCTACCTCGCCGCCGGGCTCATCATCTCCCCCGTCACACCGGGCTACCGCACCGACCCCGCCGCCATCGCCCAGCTCGCGAACATCGGCGTCATCTTCCTCATGTTCGGTGTCGGCCTCCATTTCAACCTGCGCGACCTGATGGCCGTGCGGACCATCGCCATCCCCGGCGCCGTCATCCAGGTCATCGCGGCCAGCGCCTTCGGCACCGGCATCGGCCTCGCGTTCGGCCTCCCCTGGCGCGAAGCGCTCGTCCTCGGCCTCGCCATCAGCATCGCGTCGACCATCATCCTCATCCGCACCCTCGAAGACCGCGGCCTCCTCGGCACCATCCACGCCCGCGTCGTCATCGGCTGGCTCATCGCGCAGGACATCATCACCGTCGTCGCGCTCGCCATCCTCCCGACACTCGGCCACCACGACAACGGCCCGGCCTGGCAGAACGTCGCCTTCGCCGTTGGGCGGGCAGCCGTCTTCGTCGCCGTCATGCTCGTCTTCGGCGCCCGGCTCCTTCCCTACCTCCTCTCGCTCGTCGCCCGCACCGGCTCGCGCGAGCTGTTCGTCCTCGCCTTCGTCGCCGCCGCCCTCGGCATCGCCACGAGCGCCGCTGCCTTCGGCCTCTCCATCGCCCTCGGCGCCTTCATCGCCGGCGTCGCCGTCTCCGAAACCGAGACCTCCCACCAGGTCGCGGCCGACGTCGTCCCCCTGCGCGATGCCTTCGCCGTTCTCTTCTTCGTCTCGGTCGGCATGCTCCTCGACCCGGACATCGTCCGCGCGAACAAAGCGCTCTTCCTCGCCGTCCTCGGCGCGGTCCTGTTCGTCAATGCCGCCATCGCCTTCGTGGTCGCCGCCGTCTTCCCCTTCCCCGGCCGCACCGCCCTCGTCGTCGGCGCGGGCCTCGCCCAGCTGGGCGAATTCACCTTCATCGTCGGGTCCGAAGGCCTCCGCGAAGGCCTCATGACCGATGAGACCTACGCCATCATCCTCGCCGTCGCCGCCATCTCCATCGTCATCAACCCCTTCGCCTTCTCTACGCTCGACGCCATCGAGCGCGTGCTCCGCCGGCTCGGGCCGGTCTGGCGGTTCGTCGACCGCCAGGGCGAGATCCCCGAGCCCGAGGTGCCCCGCTCGGGCCACGTCGTCATCATCGGCTACGGCCGCGTCGGCGAACTGACCGGCCACGCCCTCGCCCAGCTCGGCATCCCCTTCGCCGTCATCGAAGTCAACCTCGAGCGCGCCCGCGCCCTCAACGCCGCCGGCATCCCGACCATCTGGGGCGATGCCGGCACCCGCGAAGTGCTCGAGCGCTGCGCCATCGAGCACGCCCGCGCCGTCTGCATCACCGTCCCCGATGAGAGCACCGCCTTCGTCGCCACGGCCACCGCCCGCGCCCTCAACCCGGCCGTGCCTATCCTCGTCCGCGCCCGCACCGGCGGCGAAATCCGCCCCCTGCGCGAGCTCGGCGCCAACGAAGTCATCGTCCCCGAGTACGAAGGCGGGCTCGAAATCATGCGCCAGGCCCTCTGCGTCCTCGGCTTCGACCCGCAGGAGGCGCTCCACCTCAGCAACGCCGTCCGCGATATCCACTACCAGGCCGAAGCCCACGACCACCCCATCTGACGCCGCCCCCGGCGGGCGAGGACGGGGAACACGGAAACGGGCCCGGTCGCGCGACCGGGCCCGCTGGCGTGCGTCCTGCCTCGCGGCGGGGCGTTATTCGATTTCGACGACGGCGCCGGCTTCGGTCAGCTTCGCCTTGATCTGCTCCGCCTCTTCCTTGCCGATGCCTTCCTTCACCTTCGTCGGCGCGGCCTCGACGAGGTCCTTCGCCTCCTTCAGGCCGAGGCCGCTGATGACCTCGCGGATCGCCTTGATGACGTTGATCTTGTTGTCGCCGAAGCTCTTCAGGATGACGTTGAACTCGGTCTTCTCCTCCTCGGCAGCCGCCGCCGGGGCCGCGCCGCCGGCCGCCGGGGCCGCGCCGGCCGCGACGACCATCGGCGCCGCCGCCGTGATCCCGAACTCCTCCTCGATCGCCTTGTTCAGGTCGCGCAGCTCGAGGATCGTCATCCCCTTGATGATTTCCAGCACTTCTTCGACTTTCGAAGCCATCGTTCTCTCCTCGTGATTCCTTTCGTGCGGTGGTCGCTGGCGGCCTCAGGCCGATTCCAGCTGGTTGGCCCGGGCATCGATGAGCCCGGCGAAGTTCCGGATGGTCGACTGCAGCAGCCCGGAGAACTGGTACAGCGGCGACTGCAGCTTGCTCACCACGTCGGCGATGAGCTGCTCCTTCGGCGGCATGGTCGCGAGGCTCTCGACTTCGGCCCGGCTGAGCACCCGGCCCTCGAGCCAGCCCCCATGCACCTCGATGTTCAGGCGCTTGCTGCGCAGGTGCTCCGTGAGCGCCTTCACCGGCCCGATCGGGTCGTCGAAGCCGAAGACCAGCGCCGTCGGCCCCTTCACGATCTCCGCCATCTCGGCCCGGCCGGCTTCCTTCGCCGCCATCGCCGCAAGCGTGTTCTTCACGACTTTCACTTCCGCGCCCGTCGGCCGGAGCGCCCGGCGCAGTTCGGTGATTTGCGCGACCGTCAGCCCACGATAGTCGGCGCTCACCGCGATGGAGGCCCGCGCCATGCGGTCCTTCACCTCGGCGAGCATCTCGACCTTCCGTGGAGTCGGCATACCCTCCTCCTTCGTTCAGCTGGCGGCGGGCGCGGCGCCCGCCATGGGCTCAGCCCGCAGACGCGCAGGAACCAAAAAACCCTGCCGCCGCGGCAGGGTCCACACCCCGGCCCGCCAGGCACGCGCGGCCCGGCGCCGGGTTCACCACTGCCTCGGCAGGCGCCTTTCGGCATTCTCCCCACGCCCCCGGCCCGGGGACGCGTCGCATCGGGACCTGCGGTCTCAGGCTCTTCGACTGTCCCCCATACCCTATCGGCATCCCGCCCAACGGACAAACCCGGGAACAGGGAACCGGGAAGCGGGAGAAGGGAGAAGGGAGAAGGGAGAAGGGAGAAGGGAGAAGGCTCTCCCGGCCGCGTCTCCCCACGCCCGGCTCCGCACCCCGTAGCCGCGGGGCTCCGTCCCCGCGGAGGGCCGGGAGGCCCACCCCGACGTTCGCATCCGCTCCCTCCCCCGGTTCCCGTCCCCCGGGTCCCGCTTCCCGGGACATCCGTTGGGCGCATGGCGCCCCGCGGGGACGGAGCCCCGCGACTACGGTCGGAGGTCATCCTCTCCCTGGTTCCCGCCTCCCGCCTCCCGCCTCCCGGTTCCCGCCTCCCTCCTCCCTCCTCCCGCCTCCCAACTC